>JAYSVQ010000382.1:0-1510 GCA_043718485.1 Bacteroidota bacterium | reverse complement strand
TGCGGGTCGTAATTAAGAACCTCATCCAATTTAAAAGGCTCAATATTTTCGCCCATAGCCTGATCCACTCCGTTTGAGGCTACAACCAGTACGTCATCAAATGCATCTTCATGATAACCACTCACCGGTACCCAACGGGTGCGCTGCACTTGTCGGGTTTGCGTATTGCCTTGACTATCTCTGTAGGTTTCTGTAACGTAATAATGGTAGCCCGCATCTGCGGTCCATGAACTTTCGGTGTTTGCGTCAAAAGTCCAATAGGGAACATAAACACCCTGAATTTTACCAAGCTCTGCGAGCCGTTTTAAATTATTGGGATGAAACCAACCTGAGCCAATCCAAACCTTGAATTTTGCCTCAGCTTCTTTTTTTACAAAGGTAAAGGGAAGTAAACCGGAAGGTTGAATCACCCGTAATTGATGGGTATCTTCATCTACATTTTTTGATCCACAAAAGGGACAGGCAAAAGAAACGACCTCTTTTCCGGTTGCAGTTTCTGAACCGCAGGTTTTGCATTTAAAAAATTTTTGATCAGTGCCAAAGCCCAATGCAGAATCATTTAAATGAAGCGCATCAGAAAAGGAGCGTTCAATCACTAAATCTTTTTCACTGGGTAAATCTTGAGTGTGTCCGCAATGATCGCAGTGAAGAGATTTCTTTTCAGGGCTGTAGGCCATGTGGGCCGCACAATTCTTACAATTTACCGAGATTACTTTTTCGGCTATTTTCGGTGTTACCTCCTCCATGCTAAAATTGATTGATAAGGCCAATGTGAATTCGCCCGCGTGAGGGCTGAAAAGGTATTTCGGCCGTGCGCCCGACGGCATAGGTTACACTTACCATTCCTGCTTTTGTTTCATAACTCATGCCCATTCCTAAACCTGTGGGCCACGTCTTACGGATTTGTGCCGTAGACGTTTCAAGATACCCAAAATCTCCAAAAACGAATACATAGGAATTTTTTTCAAGCAAATACCGATATTCTGCTGTAAATACTGAGTAGAAGGATGCGAAAAACTGATTTTCGTTGAAGCCCCGAATACTTTGAGCCCCTCCTATTTGTGCTAAATCATTTTGAAAATATTGCTCAAGCCGCAGCCAATAGGAATGATTGGCCAGATGTAATACCTGACGTTTAAGGGTTTTGAAATACCCATGAATTTCGAATTCAGATTCTTGCCTTGGCAGGTTGAGTATTACTCCTTGATATGCGAGCGCTGATAATTTGGGGTTCTTCTTAACTTTTTTCAAGCCAATGCCTGCGTTTGCTTTAATTATAAAGCCACGTGTTGGATTCAATCGGTAATCCAGATTGTCAAAAACAAATCCAAGTCCATAGAGGTTGTCTTTGCTGTCTATTACCGGAGGTGTTTTTGTTGAGTCAAGTTCATAGGCTTTGGTGCTTAACAAAGTTGAAATGCGGTTTCGATACCAAGCCCGCACATTTAAAAATGGATTGACTTGGAAACTGCCCGAAAATTGAACGTGCCGGGTAAAAAAGAGGGTGTCT
>JAYSVQ010000381.1:0-13996 GCA_043718485.1 Bacteroidota bacterium | reverse complement strand
ATGCTGGCTTCTCAGGTTTGAATGCAAATTATTGTGCAGATGGAAGCGCATCTTCTATGAATCCGGTTGTAGGTGGAGGTTCTTTTTCAGGACCGGGTGTAAGTGGAAATACCTTTGACCCTGTGGTTGCAGGTGTGGGTGTGCATAGTGTAGTTTATACGGTTGCCGTTTCGGGTTGTACAAATTCATCGAACTCGAGTGCGCAAGTATTCTCAATTCCGGATGGAAGCTTTAGCGGCCTTGCGCCGGTTGTTTGTGAAAATGGTTCAAACCAAACGTTGGTACCGATTACAAGTGGCGGTGCTTTTACCGGCCCGGGTGTAACGGGTGCTGTTTTTTCACCTGCAACTGCGGGTGCCGGAACACATGCTGTACAATATAGTGTAACGGTAAATGGCTGTACCGATGTTGAAGTGGTCAACGTTTCTGTGACCCCAACCCCGGATGCTTCCTTTACAGGATTAAGCAATACTTATTGTTCCGGAGATGCAATTGCATCTCTTGTACCGACAGTTTCAGGCGGCAGTTTTATGGGTGCAGGAACCAGCGGTTCTAATTTTGACCCTGCGACAGCAGGCTTAGGCAGCCATAATATTGGCTATAGTGTAACTGTAAATGGTTGCACAGAATCATATAGCCTAAACACAACGGTATCTCAAACGCCTGATGCCAGCTTTAGCGGTTGGTCAGCAACTGTTTGCGAAAATGGTTCGAATGCACCCTTAACACCGAGTACGGTTGGTGGTGCATTTTCAGGAAACGGAATTACGGGAAACACTTTTTACCCTGCCCTTGCTGGCCCGGGAATACATTCCCTACAATATAATATTACAGTAGGCTCATGTTCTGCAAATGATGTAGTAAGTGTTACGGTAAATGCAACACCAAATGCAACATTCACCGGATTAAATTCCTTGTACTGCACAGGTGATGCAAGCACGAATTTAGTCCCTGTAGTTTCAGGCGGTACGTTTTCAGGAACGGGCCTCGTAGGCACCGCTTTTTCACCTGCGACTGCAGGTGTGGGCAGTTATGTTATTGGCTATTCTGTAACTCAAAATGGTTGCACAGAATCTGTGAATCAAAACACAACGGTTTCTCTAACGCCTGATGCCAGCTTTAGTGGTTGGTCACCAACGGTTTGCGAAAATGGTGGAATAAATACCTTAGTTCCTAACACGGGGGGTGGAACCTTTACCGGTCCCGGTATTTCAGGAAATCAATTTACCCCAGGCATTGCAGGTCCGGGAACGCATCTGATTCAATACAATGTTACGGTAGGTGGCTGTTCAGATCTTGATGCAGTCAATATTACGGTAACTCCCTCTCCCGATGCTACCTTTACCGGTTTGAATGCAAACTTCTGCACCGGAGATGCGAGCGCTTCTTTAATACCGGTTGTATCGGGTGGCAGCTTTTCGGGACCGGGCCTGATGGGATCGACCTTTGATCCTGCGACCGCAGGTATTGGTAGCCATGTGATAACGTATTCTATTACTGCGAGTGGATGTACAGAAACCTTAAGTGAAACCACAACGGTTTCTCAAACGCCCGACGCAAGTTTTACAGGATGGACAGCGACCGTTTGTGAAAACGGCTCAACAGCGAATTTAACTCCAAGCACAGCGGGTGGCGTATTTTCAGGACCGGGAATTGCGGGAAGTGTATTTAATCCTGCTGCATCTGGCCCGGGTACTCATGCCCTGCAATACAATATAACTGTGGGTTCTTGTTCGGCAAATGATGTGGTAAACGTAACGGTAAACCCAACGCCAGATGCAACATTTGTTGGATTGGCACCTGCGTATTGTTCTGCTGGCAGCCCGAGTACCTTAACGCCAAACGTATCGGGAGGTACCTTTAGCGGGTCAGGTTTAATTGGTAATACTTTCGACCCTGCAACGGCTGGTTTAGGCCCACAGGCGATTGGGTATTCAATCACGGTTAATGGTTGTACAAACTCGCAAATTGTCAATACAAATATTACGCCTACACCTGATGCAAATTTCACAGGCTTACCTGCGAGTATTTGTACGAATGGTTCAGCGAGTACTTTAACTCCAATCGTAAGTGGAGGCACATTTAGCGGCCCGGGTTTAAGTGGAACCAATTGGAACCCATTAAGTGCCGGTCCCGGCACGCATACGATTTCCTATTCTGTTGTAAACGGAATGTGTAGTGACATGGTTAATCAAACCGTAACCGTATATGCATCTCCAATTGCTACCTTTTCAGGATTGCCATCTACAGTATGTACGGGAACGGGCACGCTTGCCTTAAGCCCCTCACAAATGGGTGGGGTATTTTCAGGAATGGGTGTAAGTGGAAGTGTATTTAATCCGGATGCTGCGGGTAGTGGAACGCATTCGGTTACCTATACCATTTCAAATGCGAATTGTAGTGAAAACTGGAGCACTTCCATTCTTGTAAATCTTACACCTGATGCAGACTTCAGTGGTTTGCCAAGCACAATGTGTACATCAAGTGCAATGGTAAGCCTTTGGCCTATCAGCGGCGGTGGAAACTTTAGTGGAAATGGAATGAGTGGTACCACTTTTAATCCGGCTGTTGCGGGTCAGGGTGTACATACCATTACACATATGGTTTCATCTAATGGTTGTTTTGATACTCAAGACCATATTGTAAACGTCGATCATGCTGATGCAACCTTTAGTGGATTACCCGCAACGGTATGTTTAAATAATCCGGCCATATCGCTGGGTACGGTTATGCCCGGTGGAACCTTTAGTGGCCCAGGCATGAGTGGAATTAATTTTAATGCGAGTGCAGCAGGTTTAGGAACGCATTCAGTTACCTATACGGTTGCATCCGGATTTTGCAGCGATGTGCAAATGCAATCGGTAACGGTTGCGACACTTCCCGATGCTTCATTTACGGGATTGCCTTCGAGCATTTGTGAAGTAAGCTCAGCGCCTATCATGATACCCAACACATCGGGTGGAAATTTCTCAGGCCCTGGCGTTTCGGGAAATTTATTTGACCCTTCGGTTTCCGGTGCAGGTACACATAACGTGAGCTACACAGTTTCTGGAAATGGTTGCACCGATACGTGGACATCACCCATAATTGTGTGGTCTCAGCCAGATGCAAGCTTTTCGGGTCTTGGTGCCAATGTTTGTATCAATGGTGGAACCGTATCGATAGTGCCGCTTCAAACCGGTGGAACGATATCGGGCCCCGGCTTGACGGGTCTTACTTTTGACCCTTTGGTGGCAGGAGCAGGAACGCATACGATTACCTATACGCTTTCAAATGGTACTTGTACGGATGTACGGTCTCAAAACGTAACCGTAATAAATGACAACCCGAGCTTCACAGGCTTGCCCGTTGCAGCATGCACAATGGATAGCCCCTGGCTATTAAGCCCAACAAATGTTTCGGGCGCATTCAGTGGTCCGGGCATGAATGGAAATCAGTTTAATCCAACAACTGCGGGTTCCGGAATGCATACCATTACCTACACGGTAACAAATATGGGTTGTGTATTTACCAGCGCTCAGGTTATAGCGGTTAACCAAAATCCGAATGCAAATTTCGGAGGATTGTCATCGACCTATTGTATTTCAGGCGTGGGTTCAACCTTAAGCCCTGTAGTTAATGGCGGTGTATTTTCAGGGAATGGTGTAAGTGGAAACTGGTTTAACCCAACGGTTGCCGGTGTGGGTCCGCATACCATTACCTATACGATTTCACAAAATGGATGCAGCAATGTTTCAAACCAGGTGATAAATATTAATCCTGATCCGAATGCAAGCTTTACAGGATTGCCGGCAAGCATGTGTGCAAACAGCAGCCCATCGACATTAATTGCAACTACCTCAGGTGGAGCGTTTACGGGAACGGGCGTGAGTGGAATTACTTTTAGTCCTGCGGTTGCAGGGCCGGGGTATCACACGGTTACGCATACGATATCGGTAAATGGTTGCACTTCAATATTCAATCAGGCGGTAAACGTATCGGCCAATCCGATTGCTAACTTCAGTGGATTGAACTTTACCTATTGCTTAAACGGCGGTGCAGCAACGCTAACGCCTACGCAAAGTGGAGGTGCCTTTTCAGGACCAGGGGTGAACGGAAATATATTTACGCCTTTGGCTGCTGGTGTGGGCTTTCATAACGTGAGTTACACGTTAAGCAATAACGGATGTACCTCTACTTATGCGCAGGCAGTGAATGTGGTACTTGACCCAATTGCTACTTTCGCTGGATTGGCTTCAACGTATTGCAGCAATTCAAATGCAGCTTCATTGACTCCACAGACAGCTGGGGGCGTATTTTCAGGGAATGGTATTAGCGGAGGTTTGGGTAGCTTTAATCCTGCTGTGGCAGGTGTGGGCAGCCATACGGTAACCTATACTGTTTCCCAAAATGGATGTACGGTAAGCAGCACCCAAAATGTGCTTGTAAATACTATACCAAATGCGAGCGTAAGTGGTCTTGCCGGTGCGTATTGCCTCAACAGCAATCCATCTAACTTGGTTCCTGCTACAAATGGAGGATCATTAAGTGGAACCGGTTTGGTAGGCTTGACTTTCAATCCTGCTGTTGCCGGATTGGGAACGCATATCTTAACGTACACTGTTTCTCAAAATGGTTGTACAAATACCTGGACCGGAACTGCCCTAGTGGTTGGCAACCCCATTGCGACCTTTACAGGTTTACCTGCCGCTATGTGTGAGAAGGATGCAGCAGTAAGTTTATCAGCAGGCACACCGAATGGAGTGTTTTCCGGAAACGGAATTATTGGAACGAATTTATTTAGCCCAACTGCAGCCGGACCGGGAACGCATACCGTGACCTACACGGTAACCAATGGCAATTGCTTTGCCACTTCAAGTCAAACGGTAACTGTAAGTCCAAACCCTGACCCATCCTTTAGCGGATTGGCGCAAAGCTATTGCTTGCCAGCAAATTCAAGCACGATGGTGCCGACAACTGCAGGCGGTGCTTTCACAGGCAATGGTGTAAGTGGAAACGTGTTTGACCCAGCAGTTGCAGGTGTAGGCTCGCATACCGTTACCTATTTAGTAACCGTAAATGGATGCACAAGCTTGGGTGCACAAGACGTGCAAGTTGCAGTACCGCCTATTGTGAACTTAGGCTCGGACACTTCGGTTTGTGCCAATGCAGGTTTCAATTTGGATGCAGGTAACCCGGGAATGAATTATCTCTGGAGTACATCTGCAACAAGTCAGATGATTGGAGTAAGCACAAGCGGGACCTATTCTGTTACAGTTGAATCTGCTCCAAACTGTGCAAGTGCAGACACGGTAATGGTGAATACGTTACCCTCGGCAAACGCCGCCTACAACTATGTTGTTGCAGGAAATATGGTAACCTTTACAGACAACTCAACGGGAAACATTACGGGATGGAATTGGATTTTCGGTGATGGAGGCAGCTCGCTTCAACAGAATCCGGTACATTCGTTTGCGAACTCAGGAACATATTCCTTTACGCTAACGGTAACCAACGCTTGTGGTACATCATCGGTAAGTGGTTCGGTTACGATCAGCAACCCAACGGGCGTTGCCTCACAGAGTGTTGAACATCCGGTGGAGGTGTTTCCGAATCCGAATGAAGGTAGATTCTCTATCTTATTAGGAGAATTTGCAGGACACGATGCTGAGTTAAGTATTATGGATGCTCAAGGAAAAATTATTGAAAGTCGGATGGTAAATGTATCCGGCACTGAATATCAGGAAAGCTATGACCTCTCATCCCTCTCTAAAGGACCCTACTTTGTGAGAGTGGTATCGGAAGTCAAAACAATTACAGCCAAGTTCATTATTCGTTAATTAGCCGTAGCCAGGAAAGCGAATGTTTTCCAAGAGAACCCGGGTCATTCCCGGGTTTTTCTTTTTACAGCAATTACATTTCTTGAAGACGTTTCAACACTTCTTCCCGTTTTCGGGTGGAAACGGGCACGCTCTCACCGTGGTTCATGACGAGGTATCCGCCATCTGATTTAATGAACTCTTTCACGTGGTTTAAGTTGACTAAATGAGAATGGTGGACCCTAAAAAATTGATGCGGTTCAAGGATTTCCTCATACTCTTTCATGGTTTTTGTAACGACAATTTTCTCGCCGCCTTGCAAATAAAAAGTAGTGTAGTTACTCGAAGATTCGCAGCGCATGATGTCGGGAATAGAAACGACTCTCACTTTTTCCTGGGTATTCAAGGCTATTTTTCGGTGGGCCGGCGTGCCGAGATTCTTGAAGTTTTCGAGCAAAAACCGATAGGAGTCTGGAAAGACTTTTTCTACTGACAATTTTGAAACCGCTTTTTTTAATTCTTCTGTATCCACAGGTTTGAGCAGATAATCAACTGCTGCATATCGAAAGGCCCGCAGGGCCATATCATCAAAGGCGGTGGTAAATATTACGCGCGGGGGTTTTTCTTTTAGCCGTTCAAGTAAATCAAAGCCGGTGCCGTCGTTCATTTTTATATCAAGAAACACGACATCCGGGTTTTCTTTTCGAATCAGGGTATAGCCGGATTCTACTCCTTCGGCTTCGCCTATAATTAGAATTTCAGGACAACACTCTTCCAAATCGGCTCTTAGGGCTGCGCGTGCTTGAAGAATGTCGTCTATGATTACGGCTTTTAACATTTGGCAAAATAAAAAATCAACATGAATAAAAGAACTTACCTTATTGGCGAAAAGGGATGTTTATCTTCACGAGGGTTCCCTGACCTGATTCAGGTTTAGAAAAGGAAACTGTGAGGCTTGCATCCATCATTTTTAGTCGTTGTAGCGTAACTTCAAGTCCTGCGCTTTTGTGGGTTGCATTATCTAAACCCATTTGGGTTTGCGGTGATATCCCTTTTCCGTTATCTTCGATTTCGCAACGAATATGTTGTTCATCCTCAAAAATGCGAATGTAAATGTTGCCCCCCGAGGGCAAACTACCTCCACCGTGGATGACTGCATTTTCTACAAAAGGTTGCAACATCATGGGTGGAATGAAAACTTGTTGCTGATTTATTGCTGAATCACAATTCAGAAAAAATTGAAATGAACCATTTCGATTCAATTTCTCTAATTCCAAATACAACTCAAGGGTTTGAATTTCTTTTTCAATGCTAATCCATTGTGTGCGGGAATTGTCGAGAATTAAGCGCATGAGCCGCGCAAATTTCACAATATTTTGACGTGCTGCATTAGAATCATTAAGTGCAATAAATCCTTTAATGCTATTGAGTGCATTGAAAATAAAATGAGGATTCATTTGTAGGCGAAGGGCTTTATGCTCCAATTCCAACACTTGCATTTCGAATTCCAATTTCTTTCGTGCGGACTCACCTTCCTTTCTCACCTGCCGTAAGCGCAACCAAAAAATAAAATAAAGGGAGAGGGAAAGTATTAAAATGGCAAGCGACCGAAACCACCAGGTTGCCCACCAGGGGGGTAAAATTTCAAAGGCAAAACGCGAAGGCACCTCATTCCAAATGCCGTCTTCATTACAGGCCTTAACTTCGAAAACATATTTTCCGGGATTCAAATTTGAATAAATGGCTTCTCGATTTTGTGAAGGTTGGGACCATATTTCAGATAATCCGTACATGCGGGAAGCGTACTTTACTTTTTCAGGATTTCCCAAATTGATAGCCATGAATTGAAAACTGAGCATATTTTTATCATGGGGCAAACGCAAATATGCAGGGACATTTGAAAACGGAATTCGACCAGTCGAATTTTGAATTTCATTTGCCTCTTCAAAACCCACCCTTATCCGAGTTAGAGAAATATAGGGTGAAATACGATTTTCTACACTTTCCATGAGGTTGAAATGCGTTGCTCCTTTCATGGTTCCAAACCAAAAACCTCCATTTTGGGATTCGAAAGTGGCCCCTGTACAAGTTTCAATTCCTAAAAATCCCTCTGCCTCGCCGTAGTGCCTTACTTGCTTTATGTTTTGATCTTCTCCCAGCCACAACAAATCGAGTCCTTTTTCAGAACCGAGCATGAGTAGGTTGCGTTCTTTATTGTAGATTAATTGATAAATATTTTCAGAACTGAGGCCGGCCTCAGTTCTGAAACAAATGGCCTTATTGCTTCCTGGTTTCAGCATGCTTAAACCGCCAGATGTTGCAACCCAGAGATTGCCAACAGAATCGAAAACCATGTCGCGCACTTCATCACTGCACAAGCCGTTCGATTGGTTGATTACTTGAATTCCGGTTTCACCTCTAATTGCAACTATTCCTGCGTCGCTGGATCCCGCCCAAATCATTTTATCTTCTCCTTGAAGCAAACTCAAATAACGGTCTGAGGGCAATCCGTTTTTTTTTCGAATGGAATTGAAAGCAATTTCTTTGCCTCTTTTTTCTTTTGCTAAACCGCCACCGGCTGTAGCGACCCAGAGAAATCCATCTGAATCTCTTAGGATGTCTTTAATCCACAGATTATCAATGCCGGATTCAAAACCAAAACGAAAAATATCGGCAGAGTCGAGTCGATACAGGCCGTCTCCTTCTGTTCCTACCCACACCTGATCTTCAACAAAGATAGATTTCACAATTGCATCACTTAGGCCATTGGATTTTTTGAAAGTGTAAAAAGTATCTTCGACAAATTGAGTAATTCCGCCTGAAGAAGTGCCGAGCCAGAGACTTCCTTTTGCGTCTTCTTTTACTGCGTACACTCGCTCGCCGTTTAATCCGGATTTAGGTGTGAGGTGGGTAAAACGGTCTCCACCGAAGCGGCTGATTCCACCACCGGAAGTTGCAATCCAGATATTTCCCCAAAAATCCTCGACAAAAGCACGGGCATGATTTGAACCCAAGCCTTGACTTTCTGAAAATTGGGTAAATCCGTGGTCGTCTAATCTGCATGCCCCTCCCTCAACGGTTGCAAACCACATTCTTCCAAGTTTATCTTCCATTATGGAGACCACAATATTGTCGCAAAGTCCTTTTTCTTCATCAATTTTTCTGAATACGTACAGGCTATCTGCGGTTTGCTCATTTTGATCTGCCCATGAAACGCCAGCGCCATATGTGGCCACCCAAATTCGCCCTTTACGGTCAGCTACAATGCTTCTGATCAAATTGTTTCCTAATCCCTGAGTAGTCGTAATTCTTGAAAAATGAGGGTCATTCCAAATGAAAATTCCATCATCGGTTCCACACCATAAATTATTTTTGGGGTCAACATACAAACATTGAATGCTCACATTTGCATAGGGCTCAGGCAAGGAGATTTTTCTTGGTTGCTTTTCACCGAGGGTCCATTCCCATAATCCTTTATCAGAAGCAATGCATAATTTATCTTCGCGAAAAAGAATTTGATTGATGGCCATTTTGTCTTTTGGCAAAGGCAGGCTAATGATTTCAAATCCATTGTGAACACATAATCCTTCATCAGTTCCTATCCAAATATTTCCAACCATATCCTGCGTTAAACAGCGCACGAAATTGTTAGGAAGTCCATCTTTGGAAGTGAGGTTGGTAAAATTAATTCCATCAAAAATAGAAACTCCGCCTCCTCTTGTGCCCGCCCATAATGCGCCGCGGTTATCTTGTAAAATAGCATACACTTGTGATTGTCCTAGCCCTGCCTCGACAGACCAGTTCCGCAAATTCATTTGTTGCGCCACGCCTGCAGCGCCCAAAAAGAGAAATAAGAGAATGAGCCAAAAGCGCATGTGGGGTGAAAATAAGGAGAAGGTTGGATAGTACATAGAACAAAAAACGTCAATGCTTTTTCGAGGGATTAAACCTTTCCTTTTTTAAAGCATCAAATGCCCAAACGATTTACAGTATGAACAAATTCATTATTCTATTGTGTGCAATGCTCGGTTCAACTTTCTCATCTCATGCACAGGGAAATCCAGGAAAAGACATGCATGAAGCCATGAGAGTTGGCTTTTTAACTGAAAAACTACATCTTAATAAGGAGGAAGCGCAAAAATTTTGGCCTCTTTATCAGCAATATCATGCTGAAAAGGAAAAAATTCATAAGGACCAAAAGCTTGAGAAATTTAAGGGAAAATTGTATGCATCTGACATGACAGATAAGGAGACTTTAGCTTATTTGGACAAGACAATGGAGCTAAGGCAAGCCTCGCTTGACCTCGAAAAAAGGTACCAAGCCGAATTTCTAACTATTCTGAGCCCCCAAAAAGTTATCACCCTATTTGATGTCGAAAAAGACTTAAGGATGAAAATGCTTGCTTCTCAAAGACCAAATTCAGATCGCCCTCATCGGCACGATTTGCAAGGCAAATAAAAAATCATTGATCATCTAAAGCCTTCTCCTCAATTGAGGAGGGAGCTTTTGAGTAGCCAGAAACCGGCGGACTGATTTTCAGATAACAAGTCGTCTTGCCCATTTTTAAAAATCGTCTTTCGTAGGCTGTTAAGATTTGATTTTCTGAATTGAGCAATGGGGAATTGTGCAGGTCTTTTGTTTGGGCTAAGATGGGTTGTCCGATTTCAATAAAATGGGCAATCGTCCAATCAAACAAGGATGTGTTGTCGGTTTTAAAATGGATAAGACCGCCGGGCTTTAGAATTTTAGAAAAAGGAATTAAAAAACGCAGGTGGGTCAGGCGATTTTTGGTTTGGCGTTTTTTAGGAAATGGGTCAGGAAAGGTAATCCAAATTTCATCGACTTCACCTTCTTCATATGCTTGGGCGATTTCTTCAACATTGAGTCGGTGAAAGCAGATATTTTTCAAGCCTGCATTTAAGGCTAGGTGTGCTGCTACCCAAAGTCTATCACTTTTCAAATCAAGGCCACAAAAATTCTTGTTGGGCGAGGCCGCAGCCAAACCAATGGAGAAATCTCCTTTTCCGCAACCTACTTCAATGACGAGGGGATGTGAATTTTGGAACCAGGAATTCCACCGACCTTTTTTATCAAAAGCATGCTTAAAGGCATTGGGCAATTCCGTAAAGCCCTCTTTTCTTTCTGATTTTCTTCTTGCCACATGCAAATTTCGCAAATTATATGATTTTATTTCTTTGCGGGAAATAAGTTTTCCTACTTAATTTTAGCCCAATGGAAATCTCAAAAGAATCAAAGGGATTCATTGGTCTAAACAGCCATAATCAAAGTATTTGGTTTTTTTCTCTGATTATTTTTTTGGTTGTCATCACAAGAAACGCTTGGGTAAGCGATGACAGCTACATTACGCTTAGGTCTGTTTTACATACACTTGAGGGTTTAGGCCCTGTTTTTAATGCCGGAGAGCGGGTTCAATCCTACACCCATCCCTTGTGGTTTTTGTTGTTGATTCCGGTTTATGCCCTTACTCATGAGGCTTTCTTTACGCTCATGGTATTAGGGCTTTTATTATCAGGCCTCGCAGTTGGAATTGCATCTTCTCGATTGTTTGGCAAAACAATTAAGGGCAGTGCCTTTTTGTTAATACTCGCTGCATCAAAAGCCTTTGCAGAATACTCTACATCGGGTTTGGAAAATAGTTTGAGCCATTTACTATTTGCCTGGTTTGCGATTGAATGGCTAAGGGTAGAAGGTGGCAGATTTAAACGCTTAGTATTTATCGGCGCATTGCTCATCCTTTGCCGGCATGATCACCTCATTATCGTTTTGCCGCCACTTGTACTTTCCTTTTTTCAGCCATTTGAGAAGAGGAAAATCTTACAAGGCTTAGTGGCTTTATGGCCCTTTTGGCTTTGGACAGCATTTTCAATTTTTTATTATGGATTTGCTTTTCCCAATACAGCTTATGCAAAATTAAATACAGGAATTCCACAACGCGAACTTTGGGAACAGGGATTAGGGTACCTTATAAACTCATTAAAAGTAGATCTTGTAACGATTACTTTAATTTTTCTTTCCATTGTTCTTTCTCTCACTTCATCAAGAAAGAAAAAATTACTTCCCTTATTAATTGGCGTATTCCTTTACCTCCTTTACACTATGCGTGTAGGCGGGGATTTTATGTCCGGTCGATTTCTAACATCGGTCTTTTTCATTTCGGCGATTTGTTTAGTGGTTGCATGGGAAGACAATTTGATTGCACTCGCATCAACTTTTTACCTATTTATTTTAGGTTTGCTCCAGCCGAATTCACCAATATTATTGAATCAACCTGAAGAAAAACCGTATTGGGAATATGTTGATGATAGGGGAATCGCAGATGAACGGGCTTTTTATGGTGACAGCAGAGCGCTATTGTCTTTTTATCGGGGAGTTGAACCCAAACGAGCAGAGTTTAATAAAAGGGGCGGATTCAAGACATGGCGTGATAAAAATTGCAAGACAAATGAAAAGGTAATCTATAAAGTTGCGATTGGCATCTCTGGATACGACAGCGGCCCTTGTACTTACATTTGCGACTATGTTGCGCTTTCTGACCCCCTTCTCGCACGGATACCTGCTCATTATACCCCGAATTGGAGAGTGGGTCATTATTTAAGGACCTTGCCTGAGGGATATAAAACCACACTTGAAACCGGAAAAAATTCGCTGATTGATTCGAATTTAAAAGAATATTATGACCATCTCTGCGTAATTACAAAAGGACCCCTCTTATCTTCAACTCGATTTAAAGAGATATTTGCCTTTACTTTTAGAAAATATGACTTCTTAATCGATAAAGAAAGATATCGTAATGGAGGGCAACCCTGGAATGAGTTTACCGAAATCCATATTCCTAAACCCGAAGGTTACCCATTTGATGGTGTGAATACTGTGCAAATTGCAGAGGGAGATTTTGTCGCTACTTCCTTTCAAGAAAAAGTGTTTCCTTGTGGCTTTGAAATTTCTTTAGATAACAATGATGTTTATTTAATCCAATTTTTTTCTGACACCAAATTGATTTGGGAATATTGGATACCGAAAGCAGAAAGTGTGAAAAATTTACACATTACCTCATTTGAGTTTCCGAATTTTATCGTCGAAAAAGGTTTTGACAGAATTATCGTAAAACCGGTTGATGGCGACAAGCGATTTGCCATTGGTCACATGCGCTTGATTGACTAAAAAGGCTTTGCGCTTATACAAAACTACCTTAACCGGATAAGCACCCCATTGCTTTTCAATTTCCCATTTTGAATTTAACTCAGTCAATTCTTTATCGGAAAAACCGTTTAGAATGTTGGACCAAAACACATAATCACAATTGCCAAAGCCGGCTTCTTTTGATTTGAATCGGGTCAAATCTGAATTCAAATCTGAATAGTGAATCGCCTCTGCATTGGGAAAATCAGAGCAAATTTGGTCTGAATCAATTTTATTCTCTTGAATGTAATCTACTGCCTGTTTTCTCAAATCAAACCAAAAAATATGTGCGAGGGTCGAATCCCATCCTTTTGCGATTCGGTCTGGATAAATCCAAAAATGGCCACTCAACAAAATTGCGCTGGCGAGCACAAGAACAATTTTTTTTATTTTTATTTCCTCCAGACTTGCCACTAACGAACCTGCACATGCTGCAATTCCAAGATAGGAAATCAAAAAATACCGATGACCTAAAGGAATTGAAAAAGGGATAAAACAAAAACCCAAGATGATTGCGGGGGGCAAAAATATTTTTGACCAAAAGATAATAATGCGACGATGGATTGAATTCTTTTTGAACAAACTCCCTAAAAAGCTCATAATTATAACAAAAAAGACGATTTTTCCATTATCCAAAAAACGGAAACCCATAACGGCAACATTGCGCAACATATCGCTAAAATGCGTTACCGCTCGGGTTGGCCCGTAGGTCTCCATTGGGGGTTGAAAAAACCAACCTGAATATTGGTAATGAAAAATCAACCACGAAAGTGTGAGCAAGGCGGCAGGCAAAAATGGAATCAAAGAATAAAAAGCATTTTTAAAGGTTAATTTTTCTGTTAGAAAAATACCGCTTATCCAGATTCCGGGTACGAGTAAAACCCCTCGAAAATGGAACATGGCCATCAAACAGGTTGCGAGTATGAGTGACCCATTTCTTTTTTCTAACAAACTATTCAAGGCCCACAAGTAAGAAAAGACCAGACAAATATCCGGA
>JAYSVQ010000039.1:0-2741 GCA_043718485.1 Bacteroidota bacterium | reverse complement strand
ATTGGGCGGCGAAGCGTTTACTGAAGAAGTCAATATTTATCCTGCTCGCTTTTTTAAAAAAATGAAAGGCGGGGAAGAGGCAGGATTGGCATTGCTTTCCTTTTTGAAGGATAGAGAAATTCTCCAATATAAACCCCCGATGAGTAAACCCACCATTCGTTTTTTCGAACCCTTTCGCAACCTCAGAAAAACAGATTTGAATTGGGAGAAATACGCATTTCTTCAAACGCAAGCCAACGAAAAATTGAATCATTTAATCGCCTTCGCTCAAGAGAACAAACGATGCCGTACTCAAATGATTTGCGCTTATTTTGGAGAAAAAAATGCCCCTGAATGTGGAATTTGCGATACTTGTCTGAAGCGCGCACAATTGGGCATGGGAAAAGAAATGATTCAAAAAATTACAAATGAGCTTCGGGAAGCGATACAAAGCGAAGGTTTACCTTATCCTCAATTAAAAGAGAAAATAAAAAGTGGTGCTATGGAACAAAGAGAAAAGGTATTGCGGTATTTAATTGAGGAAAAGGTTTTTACAGTAGATGAGAACGCTGTCGTTTTTTTAAATCCTAAAGATCTCCCTAAGTAGAATTTTTCAACATGAAACCCAAAGCAATTCTATGTGTAACAAATGACTTGAGCGGAGATCAGCGGGTCGCGCGAACGGCATCTGCTTTACAGGAATTAGGTTGGGAGGTTTTGCTAGTGGGTAGAATTCATTCCAGAACAAGGAATGAAATTGAAATTGGCTTTAAAAATAAACGCTTCTCTCTCCCATTTGAAAAAGGGAAATGGTTTTATTTTGCCTACAATTTGAGATTGTTTTTCTTCCTTTTGTTTTCAAAAGTGGATTTAATTTGGGCAAATGATTTAGATACCCTCGCACCTACATTTTTAGTTTCAACATTCAGAAGGAAAAAATTGGTGTATGATGCACATGAATTATTTACAGAAGTGCCTGAATTAATTCATCGGCAAGGAACGCGCAACTTGTGGTTAAAATTGGAATCCTGGATTTTGCCTAAGTTAACCAAAATGGTTACGGTAAATCAAAGCCTAGCCAATCTCTACCATGAAAAGTATCAAATACAGGTTGAGGTTATTCGAAATGTTCCATTTTTGAGGGAAAATTCCACACCAGAGGTTCGGGATAAAAATCGACTCTTGTATCAGGGCGCACTAAATAAAGGTAGAGGATTGGAATTGATGATCAAAGCCATGGCACACCTTCCCGGCCTTCAACTCCACATCGCTGGAACCGGCGACGTTGAAGATGAGTTAAAAGCCCTCGCAAAGAACGGGACCCTTAATCAAGTTTATTTTCATGGACAACTATCTTATGAGGAGTTGAAAAAACTTACATCTTCCGCAGTTTTGGGATTAAGCTTAGAAGAAGATTTGGGTGCAAACTACCGTTTTTCCTTGCCCAACAAGGTGTTTGACTATATTCAGGCAGGAACGCCTGCATTAGTTTCAGATTTGCCTGAAATGGCGAATCTCATTCATTCCCATCAAACTGGGTGGTTGATTGAGAATGCAAATCGAAATCCGCAATTTTTGGCGACAAAAATCAACATGATTTTGAATGATGAAACCGCCTGGAAACAGGTGCAAATAAATTGCTTCAGTGCGGCAAAAGAATTGAACTGGGAAAAAGAGAAGCTAAAATTGGAATCTCTTCTTTAAAATCGATTAAAATTTAATTCGTGGTCAATGATTCCGCCCTCGCTCACCTCCAACGTTCTGGCGGGAAATTTTTTGATGAGATTTAATTCATGCGTTGCCATCAGAACCGCCGTGCCACCCAGATTTATTTTGAGCAAAATTTCCATAATTTTTTCTGTTGCCTCAGGGTCTAAGTTTCCGGTGGGTTCATCTCCAAGCAACAAAATGGGGTCGTTAACCAAAGCACGGGCGATGGTTACCCTTTGTTGTTCACCGCCAGAGAGTTGGTGTGGCAATGCTTTTTCTTTGGTGCTTAAGCCGACATTATGCAATAATTCTGCTACACGATTCCTGATTTTTGCTTTTCCTGTCCAACCGGTTGAACGCATGGCAAATGCTATATTTTCAAAAACACTAAGGTCAGGCAAAAGTTGATAGTCTTGAAAAACGATGCCCAGTTTTCTTCGCAAAAAAGGAATTTCTCTTTTTCTTAATTCACGATTACTTTTTCCGCCAACAAAAACATCGCCGGCGTTAGGATTTGCATCCGCATATATTAATTTTAGGATTGTGCTTTTCCCTGCACCGGTTTTGCCAATTAAGTAACTGAATTCACCTGGCCTTAATGAAAATGAAACACCTTCGAGAATCGTTCTTAGTCCGTAAGAAACACCTACGTTTTTAAATTCAAGCACGGGTTCCCTGCGTTCTTCTGTCATAATTCGATTTTCTCAATTTTACCAAAGGGTATTGTGCGAATCAACTCCCTTACTTTTTCTGCTTGACCCGGTTTGGGAAAGGTTTTATCGAGCTTTTCCTCTCGATCGGGCCTGAAATACCCAATGAGCGTGAAATTTTCATCCCGAACCTGTATGTAATCAGGAATTTTAGCCTTCCCCTTTATTTTAAGAATGTAAAATGTGGTCGTCGTCAAAATCAATTGCTGGAGTTAGAGAACAAAAAAAAGGCATTATCACCGGATATCCCCCGGTCTTTTTCCTCTTTCTTTCGTGGAATTCCCCCTTTTAGCACAATTTGGAGGATTATCAGGTTGAAATTCGTTAATAATTTGATTTGAG
>JAYSVQ010000380.1:0-4342 GCA_043718485.1 Bacteroidota bacterium | reverse complement strand
TCCTTTTCCTTTTTTTTGCTGCTTTTCAAAGAACTAACACCCTATTCATAGGGGACGGCAAAGGTAGAAGCCTTTTTTCACTCTGCAAACATTTCTTTTAAAATTTTTAAAAGTGCAGGCTTTCTGTCTTTTGCGACCTCAAAGGTAAGCCCGAACTCTTCAAAAAATCAAAGGAGTGGACAAAATTTAAAACGGTGATTTATAGCGTATTAACTATTCCTTTTTGCCCTTTAACCGAAGACCAATTTCCTCTACTGCGATTTGGGCGTCCCTAAATTCAGGTTCTAATTTTAATGCATTCTGGTAGTGATTCTGAGCTCCCTTTAGGTCATTGAAATGTTCCTTTATGGAACCCAGCATAAAATGGGCTCGGTAATTCATGGGATCGAGGGTCAAAACCTTCTCAAAATCGAAAAGGGCCGCATCCAAATCATCAATTAAAAATAAGGCATAACCCCGATTGTACCATGCAAGGGTGAAACCTGGGTCTGAACGCAATGCAGTAGAATATTCGGAAACAGCTAAGCGAAGTAACATTTCAAATTCTTGTTTTTTACTTTCTTCGGTTATTCCCATTCCCAAATTCAAAAAATGGTTTCCTTCATTAAAATGACCAATCGGATGAAGGGAATCTACTTTTAATATCAAGTCATTATAATCCTGTGCACGCTTAATATCTTTAAAAGAATCAAGATACAAATCATGGAGTTGGGAAAGGGATTTAATATGGGATGGGTCTTTCTCTAAGGCTTTCTCATACCAACGTATCGCATCCTTTACCTTTTTTTCTTGCTGTTTCAAGAAACCAAAAGCAAAATAATAGCCTGGATTTAGGGAATCTAATTCTATTGCGGTTTGATACCATTTTCCGGCTTCGTTAAAATCACCTCTAAAAAAATAGATTTGACCAACCTGAAAAAAAGTCTCGGGGTTGTCTGAACCTAATTGAGCAGATTGTTTGAAAGAGGCGAGCGAAAGGGAATCTTCTTTCAAAATGTATTGATAAAACCCCTTTAAATGCCATAAATCAGGGCTTTTGTCGTATAGTGAAATGGCTTTTTCAATGTCTGCAATTGCAGCCCGGCTGTCACCTGATTTATACATAACCAAAGAGCGCTGCCTGTACAACTCATGACTTAAACCGTTGGTTGCAATGAGCCCATTGAGTCGTTGAATTTCAAATTCAATTGAATTGGTATCTGCGAGCGCAGAATCTAACGCAGAATGTCCAGACCCAATTCCTTTTTGCCCACCACATGCATTCAAAAGAAAAGAAATAAAACAAAGAAATATGATTTTAGGAAAAAATAACTTCATAATAATAAGGCGTACTGTCTTGAATTTTTCTTGTTTCTGCTATTCTAAATCCCATTAAGGCAACGATTTCTTCTTGATCGGCTAAGACCCACATTTTCTCTTTTTGAAGCACAGAAACCTTTTCATCTGCAAATATATCACTCAGCTTTTTAGGGTGATTCATGCCTAGGGGCACCATTTTATCACCCGAAAACCAATGTCTAACGATGAGGGGGAATTTTAGTTTCTCCCCATCTAAATAAAAAGCAAGTGGATTAAAAACAGAGGGTTTACCTTCTATTTTATGAATACTCATTTTGGTATTTTCTAAATCCACCGATAAACCATTCGCTTGGGATTTACTTATATTCATTTTAAAGGCATTCCCTTCATAAGCGGTTTCAATCAAAATTCTATTTCGATCCTTTAGGGCGATACCGAACTTACCCTGAATTCGTTTTCCGGTTTCTGAAAATAAAAGTTCCACTACCTGTGGTATTAATGCATTTTCCCAGCCCAATCGCATCAAAATGCGACCCAAGGCAATTTCAATTCCTTCTTTTCCTAAAAGTTTAGCGGCGGGTTCAATATTGAAAATAGCCCCTTTTTCATTCTGAGTAAAATAATTCAGCTCAACTTCTTGCAATAATTTGTCAAGCAAATGTATCTGCTTTTGATATAGGTTATTTCGCTCAACCAACAATTCAGAAAAAGCTGGATTGGTTTCTTCAATTAGGGGAATGACTTGATTTCGAATTCTATTGCGCAGGTAATCATTTCTGCGGTTACTAATATCTTCAACCCAGGGAATTTTATGCTCGAGGGCATATTGCTGAATTTCTGACTTGCGCACAGAAAGTAAAGGCCTATAAATATTTCCACGGGAAAGGGGAATACCTCTAAATAAATCAGGGCTTCTGCTTCGAATGAGGTAAAGAAGCAAGGTTTCGGTTTGATCATCTGCATGGTGGGCAGTTAGAATGCCATCGGCTTTCTCATTTTCTGCAACCGTATCAAAAAAATCATATCTCAAATGGCGGGCTGCCACCTGTACTGAACAATTGTGCTCACTCGCAAAGGCGCGTGTATCAAATTTTTGGGAATGAATTTGCAATCCCCAGGTTTTCATGGTTGAATTGACAAATCGCTCATCTGCGCCAGCCTCCGTTCTAAGGTCAAAATTGCAATGTACCGGAATAATTTGGGCGCCTAACTTTTTCATTATATAGGCAAGCACCATTGAATCGAGGCCCCCACTAAGACCTAAAATAAACTTAGCCCCTTGCGTTTGGATTCCCAGATTCGAAAAAAAATCAGCGGCAAGGCTTTCTAAATCTTTCATGCTCTGCAATTTATGCCCGTTTGCCGAATGAATACTAAAAAAACTACTTTAAATTCCTGAAAATAGGGGTCAGAAGGTCAAAGCACCTAACTTTGCCCCCGATGTTTAAGGGTCTCCCGTTTTCTTTTTTCATTGGCTTTCTATTTTGGGGCGGAATACGTCTTTCGGCCCAAACAAACATTAACCCTAACATCACTGCGCCCAATCCGGGACAAGACCCTACTAAATCTCAGAAAATTGAAATCATTAGAACCGATCTTTTGGTTTCTGAAATGATGAATGGCCGTGAAGTAAGAAAGCTGTTGGGCAATGTGCATATTCGGCAAGACACCACCGATTTTTTCTGTGATAGTGCTTATATCTTTTCTGACAGCAATTTTATTCAGGCTTTTCAGAACGTAAGAATAAAAATGTCGGATTCGGTTGATATGTATTGCGACCATCTGGATTATTTTGGAAATCAAAAAATAGCCGAACTCCATAAAAATGTGCGCATTCAAAAAGGAAAAAACACCAAACTTTTCACCCAAAAACTCACTTATAACCGGCTTGAAGAAATCGCAATTTATTCACAAGAGGGAAGAATTGAAGCAGGTGAAAATGTATTAACCAGCACCTATGGCAATTATTATCCACAAGAAGACTATGCCTATTTCAGGAAAAAGGTAAAACTGGTGAACCCGGAATATACCTTAAAAACAGATACACTTGGGTATGATACAAAGGGTGAGGTAGCCTCATTTATTACTGCTACGACAATAACAGATACCAGCGGAAATAAAATCTATGCCGAGGGCGGATTTTTCGACACCAAATTGGGCCTATCCTTTTTTTACAAAAATGCATCGTTAGAGGATAAGGATTATAAAATGCAAGCTGATACAATCTACTATGATGATAAATCAGATTATGGGCAGGCCGTAAAAAATATTGTCATTACAAAAAAGGACAGCACGCTGTTTGTGTATGGCGATAGGGGATATTTTAGGAAAGATGCGCACATCAGCGTTGTAACTGAAAATCCGGTTGTGGTTCAACAAAATTCAGATGATACCCTTTACTTGTTTGCAGATTCAATCATGTCAGAAAAAGATACTACGCTCGGACTTAAGGCAGACAGTAGTAAAAACAAACAGGTAATAAGAGCCTATTCGAATGCGCGGTTTTACATGAATCAGGCACAGGGAATCGCTGATTCTTTGGTTTACAATTTGGATGACTCGATGATTTTTCTGCATAAAGACCCTGTTTTATGGTCAAAAGAAACGCAACTGAGTGGTGATACACTATTGATCTGGATGAAAAACAAAAAAGTAGATTCACTGGCTGTTCTAAAAAATGGTTTTATCCTGACAAAAGAAGACACTGTGGGGTATAATCAAATCAAAGGGAAAAATATTCATGCCAAACTTTCGGCCGCGGGAATAGAAAAATTATGGGTACGTTACCAGTCTGAGAATATTTATTTTATCAAAGACGGTGAGGAATATTCGGGAATGAATGAATCAAAATGCAATCACATGACGATTTCATTTAATGATGGTAAACCCGGAAAAATAGTATTTTATGAATCCCCTATTGGTACCTATTACCCGATAGAAATGGCAATAAAAGATAAAAAACGCCTCGATGGATTTAAAGATCAATTGGAAAACAAACCCGATAAACCTATTCGAATAGGCAATCAATTCCAGGAAAGTTTTG
>JAYSVQ010000379.1:0-1518 GCA_043718485.1 Bacteroidota bacterium | reverse complement strand
CCAAAAAAACCCCGATGTGGTATTTGAATCAGGTAAAGCTTTTCATTTTGTGATTCAGGAAGAGAATTTTCAACGGATGGTGTATCGTAAAGCCAATTTTTCACCCGCCGGTGTAGATCGAATCCCAAACCTTGAGCCCAACATCCAATTATTTCCCAATCCGGTTTCGCAACAACTTTTCATACGTGCAGCGACACCCATAGACCGCATTCAGATTTTTGGTGTGGATGGACAGCTTGTTTGGGATGAGCGTCCGGGGTCGAATAGCATAGACCTAAGCACGCTGGCCACAGGATTGTATGTTGTGAAAATGGAAGTTCAGGGCGCAATGCATATTCAAAAAATTCAGGTCTTGCATTAATTTAGCGGGAATTCATCCTTACACCCAATGTCCTAAAACATTGTATTGCTGGCACCGTTGAGTATGAATTTCCTTCACTTTAGGCTACATTTGCAGGCTCAATGACCTTTTTGAATCCCATTTTTCCGATTGCCCTCTTGGCACTGGCCATACCGGTCATCATTCACTTTTTTAATTTCCGGCGACCCAAAAAGGTATTGTTTAGCAATATCTCTTTGGTAAAAGAGGTGCAAAAGACCGTAGTACGCCGCCTGAAACTCAAGCAATGGTTGGTTTTGTTTAGCCGCCTCATGGCGATTCTGGCCTTACTTTTTGTTTTCGCCAATCCTGTGATTCCCGGTAAGGGTGCAGAGGGCGGTAAAGCCGGGCGGCATTCTGTTGCCTTGGTCATCGACGATTCATATAGCATGACCGCAGGCAATGAAAGCGGTAGTTATTTCCTTCAAGCCAGAAAACTGGCAGGTGAAATCTTGAAAGGCTATCCGCGTGAGAATGAATTTTTGGTGATGCCGCTATCAAGTCTAAAATTGAATTATGCCTTTGCAGGCCCTGAGGATTCTCAATCAGAAATTGAGCGCATTAAAACCAAAGAAAGCCTGAGCGGACTTGCAGAATTGATGGAACGTGCGCCTCAGATCTTTTCCAAAGCCCGATTCCCAAGCCATACTTTATATGTAATCAGTGATTTTCAATATGGCACGATATTGCCCGATTCAGGACTGGCACCAAGTCAGGATGAGAACCTTGAGGTTATTCTATTTCCATTGGCGACAAGAAAACAAAAGAATGTGTATATCAGCGAAGCTGAAATCCGCACGCGGATTGTTGAACCGGGCAAGCCGGTTAACTTGGTTTTGAAATTGATCAACGATAGTGAGGAAGCCGTTTCAAACCTTGGCATTCGGGTTGACCTTGAGGGAAAAGCCATCGCAATTAGCAATGAAGAATTGGAGCCCGCATCAGAAAAAGAAGTGGAGGTTTCATTTACACCGCCCGGCACAGGCTGGCAATCGGGATTTATTGAACTCGACGATTATCCCGTTGAATTTGATAACCGCAGGTTCTTTTCTTTTTATGTTCCCGAAAAAGAAAAAATACTTATCGTAGGGGAGGAATCAAGCCAAGCCATAGACTTACTGTACCGTGATATTTTGGTG
>JAYSVQ010000378.1:0-1519 GCA_043718485.1 Bacteroidota bacterium | reverse complement strand
TCCAAAAACCCTTGATACTGCGTTATGTGAATTTTTCAATTTCCTCATTGACAGGAAGTCAACTCGGAAGTTTAAAAATTCTCCCGCCTTGTCTGAAGCGTTTTTAGAGGAGCCCTTAAGATTTCATCGTTTGCCAATCGGCAAATAAATCTTTGTCTTGTTCTGCTTTCTCCAATTTTTGAAGAGTTCCTAAATCAAAAAAGCGGCCCACATGTTCGCATCCTGTGATTTTATTCTGACGTGCTAAATCCAGATACACATCAACCAAAGAAAAAACGCCCACATGTTTGATGAGTGGGAATATTTTTTCGGATAAAACCTGAATGCCTGAAAATGCAAAAGAATGAAGGTCGGGTGAGGGGCGTATAATTTTCAATTCGTCAGAATCAATATTTTCCCAGCCACAAAGTTCCATTTCATCATCAAATAAAAAATAACGAGAGCTTTCCCGTTTCATGACTGAAAGGGTTGCAATAGCCTTCGAGCGAATATGTTGCTGGTACAATTCTTTTAAATTCACATCGCACACCACATCGGCATTCACCACAAAAAAATTTCCGGCCCCAGCAAAAAAGTGCCCTGCTTTTTTTAATCCCCCACCGGTTTCGAGCAATTTCTCTCTTTCGTCGGAATAAGAAATTTTTAATCCATGGGAATGGGAATCCAAATAATCCAATACCTTTTCGGCGAAATGATGCACATTCACAATTACTTCATGCACACCGGCAGCTTTTAGGCGAATGAGGTTCCATTCAATCAGGGTTTTCCCCTGGAGGGGCGCTAAAGCCTTTGGAATGTCATTGGTGAGGGGTTGTAGGCGCGTCCCCAATCCTGCCGCAAAGAGCATAGCCTTCATGATTTCAATTCCTTTTCTTTGGGCCATGCGGCTGATTCACGGTGGATTAAATCCACCTCAACTGAAAAATTATCCTTTATGTATTTAGCCATTTTTTCTGCGAAATAAACGGAACGGTGCTGCCCGCCTGTGCAACCAAAATGTATCGAAAGATGTTCAAATTCTCTGTCAACATAATTTTGAATGGCTTGACTCACTAACAATGAAGCTTCCAGAAAAAAAGAATCAGCACCTGCAACATTCATCAAATATCGAATCACCGGAAGGTCTTTTCCGGTTTTAGTTTTGAATTCTTCTTTCCTACCGGGATTGTCAATGCAGCGACAATCAAAAACAAATCCGCCTCCGTTTCCGCTTTCGTCAACGGGAATTCCTTTTTTATAGCTAAAACTTTGTAGTTGAATGCGTAGCTTATTTTTTTTCGTAGGGGAAGATTTCTCCTGTTCTTCACTTAACAATACCAACACCCTTTTCAATTCTGGTAAACCCTCTGGCAGGTTGCCTGCCTCAATACAATCTCTGATGTTTTTTAAGGCAAGGGGAATGCTTTCTAAAAAGTGTTTTTTTCTTTCAAAAAATCCACGAAATCCATAGGCACCTAAAACTTGTAAAAGCCTCGCCACCAAACATAGATTCCACATTTTTTCAAAATCAGCGCGCGTG
>JAYSVQ010000377.1:0-14149 GCA_043718485.1 Bacteroidota bacterium | reverse complement strand
ACTTTGTGGGCCCGTGCATCTGCATATTTGGTTCTGCACGATTTGGTGTGGAGCACAAATATTATACCCTCGCAAAAGAAATTGGCGCTGAAATGAGTAAACTGGGGTTTACGGTTATGACCGGCGGTGGACCGGGAATTATGGAGGCCGCCAACCGTGGGGCAAAAATTGAAGGGGGAACCTCGGTGGGTTGTAATATTGAACTTCCCTTTGAGCAAAAACATAACCTGTTCATGGATAGGTGGGTGAACTTTCGATATTTTTTTGTGCGAAAAGTGCTCATGCTAAAATACTCTTATGGCTTTATTATTATGCCCGGTGGGTTTGGAACTATGGATGAGTTATTTGAAACCCTTACCCTTATTCAAACCAAAAAAATTGAGAGCTTTCCGGTTGTGATTATGGGCAAAGATTACTGGGCAGATTTAATTCGCTTTTTTGATAAGATGGTGGAGGTCGGCACGATTCATAAAAGTGACCTTTCCTTGTTTTTGCTTACCGATTCGGTGAGCGAAGCATCAGAATATATTCGGAAACACGCAATTGATGCGTTTAAATTAAAGCGTCTCAATGCTTTACCCTTTATTGAAGAGGGTGATTAGTCTGAATAAATAACAGAAAGAAAATTGAAGTTAAATCGAAATTAAGGGTTTAAAAAAATCAGTTGAAAAAACCAAAATTTATCACATGCGCCTCAGAATGGTTTTCAACTTTTTATCAATCCCTAAAATCAACGCGCATTATGGTATATCCCTTTTCCTTTTCACGGTACAGTACCATGATGGCTTCGTTATTGTTAATTTGTTGACTTGAACGAGGGAAAAAACCCGTATTTCGGCCAATCGAATTCATAAAAATTTCTCGTTCACTTGTTGTCCCTTCCATTTCAATTCGGTTTCTGTAAAGCGTTTCAGGCATGCCCCTGGGACTATATTCATAAATCATATGTAACCCATCGGCTGTAACCATCAGAAAATAAGAAAGGTTGATGTTGTTTTCAGAAGCCTGGAATTTTGACACTACTGTACTCCACTCAATTTTTCCGTCGCTAGAAACAGAATTCACAATCACCTCATCATAGTGGTGAATTTGCCTTTCCACCCAATAGCCATACACATCGAGCATGGAACTAAAGGTGGTGTAATACTTTTCAGCCACCAACAACACGCCCCCGTCGCTTCTTAAGACTATGTTATCCAGGTAAAAATATTTTAATTCCAGGCCTCTTTCAATTTGCCTTCCCGTTAAAAACTTGGCTAAAAATTCATCCGAAAATTTTTCTGCCACCATTGTTATTTCCTCTCCGGCAGAATTGAACTTGCAGAAAACAGTTCCGACCATTTCATAGGTACTTCGATTGGAATAAAACCCGGCCGCAAAAATATTTTCCTCCCGGTCAACTTTTATGTTTAGGTCGGTAATGTAACGATCCCCAAACTTCAATTCTAATGGCTCTCTTAATGTGGAGGTTTCGGTTTCGTAAACAAAAATTATGTACATAAAGTCTTCAGGGGAACGCACCTTGTCTTGAAGGTATTGCTTTCCCAAAATGAAGAGATTGCCTTCGTTGCTCACTAATACTTTTCGAATTTGCAATTGTTCATCTCTAAAAGGTAATTCCAATGTTCCCTCTCGAAAAGAAGTTCCTTCCTCGTCAAAAACAAAATATTGAACCTTTTCAAAGCCTTGAGCAGAGTTAAAATTTTTATTACAAAGCAATGTTTTTCGGTTGATAGAAACCATGTATTTCAAGTCAACCCTGTGTTCCTTTTCATTGCTTAATTCGCTCAATAACTTTCTGTCATCTAACAAATTGCCGGCTAAGTCATAGCGATAAAAAAAAGTGCGGATTGCATTTTCCTTTGGAAAAAATTCTGAAACAAAAACGAAAATATTTTCGGCGATATTGGCAATAAAATCAACGTTGTTTCTTCCGTTTTGTTCCAGTACTTGTTTACTCCATTGCTTTTTAAAATCATGGTCATACTTAAACAGGCCAAGAAAACGGCTTGAGTTTCGCACCATGTTTCCAAAGGTAATGAGCCCTTTGTCGGCGGGGCTCGTTTCAAAAAAGCGAGGAATAGGATCTTTCCTGCTTAATTCAAGACTGGCGATAGTGGTTTGCGAAAAACTCAATTTCCAAATGCAAAAAAGGGATATGAGTAAACACAAACTTCGCATGGCTACAGTTCTTCTTTTGAATTAATAATTCGAAGGGCCCTAATAAATCGAAATGCTGCATATGCGATTAATGCCGGGGAGATTAGGTAAGGCATGTAGGCCGGTTCTTTCAACATTGGGGGAGGATAAAAGAAAACGGTTACCCCCATGAAGGTGAAAAAAAAGGCCATGCCCATACTGATGTAAGCAAATACTTTGGGTGTCATCTCGGCAAAGTTACGCAAATAAAAAGAGCAGGGTATTCCTTGCTCTTTTTGAATTGAAAAACCCGAAAATCAATTTTTTGAGAACCTAAAAGGTAGGGTTACCCAAACTTTTACCGGTTTTCCGGCTTGTTTCCCAGGTAGAAATTTTAACATTTTTGCAGGTTCCAAACAGGCATGAGAGAACAAAGGATGCGGGGAATTTTGGACTTCAACCCGCTCAATTTTTCCATCTTTACCCACCAGCAACCTGAGTCGTACAATTCCTTCAATTCCCATTTCGAATAGGGCTCTCGGGTATTTTACCATTTGTTTTATTTGGTTTAGGTTTTCTGGCTTGGGTGAAACCTGAACCCACATATCTTCAAACTCTTTGTCATCCTCGTCTTTATCATCGATTCCATCGCCTATCGAATCTGAGCCTGATTGAGTATTTCCTCCCGGGTTCAATTTAGAACCACCATCCAAATTAGAATAGGCTGAATCGTTAGAAGGTAATGTTGTGGTATTTTTTGCAAGCTCATCTTTAACGGGAACCAACTCTTGCCTTTTTTCTTGATTGCTTTTTTGTGGAGGGCTCGCCTGCTCTTCTGCTTTTTTATGGGATTGGCTTTCTTTGGCCTTTGCTTTTGCTGGAAGAACAAATGGAATGGTATCCAATTCATTTTTATATTCTACTCCTAATGCTTTTTGCTCAAGCGGGCCTTGAAAAGCAACCAACAAGAAAAGGGTGGTTGCTGCAAGAACCGAAACGCCCAGGCCTTTTAATATATTATTTTTTTCATTTTTTCTCAGCTGGTAGGTGCCATAGGTTTTGTTTCTGCTTTCAAAAAGAATTTCCAGAAGGTCGGCGTATTTAATTTTCGTTTCCATGAGAATTGGGTTTTGTGTTTTTATTCACGGTCTTAACGATCATTAACGAATGAATCTTGCAAACCAAAAAATCGTTTCGGTTACTCGATTTGAGTCCTTCGCTTTTTCGAATTCCTTTCTTTATTTCAGAATGACTTCATTCTATGTAATACAATAACACTTCCTTGTTACAGGTCTTGCGCTTCAGGTCTTGACCAAAATGAAAAAAGCCGGAGATTTCCGGCTTCTTTACTTTATCATTTTTCGTTGAGATTAACCGCCAAGGCGGAAATCAAAAGGAATGTTTACCCAAACTTTTATTGGCCGACCTGCTTGAATGCCAGGGGTGAACTGAATATTTTTTAGTTGTTCCTCTACTGCTTTGGTCAAAATCGGATGTGGATTTTTTAACACGATATGGCGAACATATTTTCCATCGGGCCCAACCAAAATTCTCACAACCACTTTTCCTTGAAGGCCCGCTTCTTTAGCCGGAGGTGGATAGCCGATTAACTTTTTAATGTTTTCCATATTTACAGGCGCCGGCTCCTTTTCAACCATGATAAATGCATTCGGGTCCGGCTCAGGTTCTACTTCTACAGTGGCTGTCCCTTTTCCTTCAATTTCGCCAAAAGCATATCCTTCATCTGCTCCCTCAACATCTTCTGTTCCTACAGTTACGGCTTCTTCAATCTCTTCAATTTCATGCATGGTTTCGTCTTCTACTACCTCTTCATCTGGCTTTGGCTCAGGCACCCTAAACTCGATGGATGAAATTTTAGGGGGTGGAATATCTAAGGGTGGTGGCGCGTCTTCAGGCGGAGGTGGAATATTTAAATCAATCGCAGTGACCACCACGTTTTTATTAATGTTTGAATCGGCATCACCCGCTCCAGAAAAAATTAGATTGTAAAGCATTGGGCCTGTACTCCCCAAAGTGAATATCACCATTGCGGTTACGGCTGCAATCATTAAAAAATTACGCGACTTTTTACGTAGTTGATATGCCCCGTATTCCTTATCTCTGGTTTCGAACAGAATTTCGTCCAGATCTGCTAGTATTACTGATTGTGTATTCATTGCCCTGTTTTGTCTGAAAACGTCTGTTTTTTTCTCTTATTGCCCAATTTAAACATTTATTCTTTAGAGAAACGAACGAGTAAGGTACTGTCGTTTTCGGTCATTTCAGTTAATGCATACTTTGGAACCGCCGATATTTTCATTTCATCGAGAATATCAACTAAATTTTTGTAGCGTGCTGTTTTATGCGGTTTAATAATAAGAATTGGGTCCCAACATCCCTCTGTGTTTTTACCTCTACAAAGGGGTTTAAACTTGTTGATGTGGTTTCTGATTAAAACCCTTACTCCTTCGGGGCCAAAATTGGTGGTTTTAACCTCTGCGTCTGTGATTCCTTTATAATAGTGAACCTTATCGTTTTTGCCTAAAATTAAAGTTAAGAACTTTGATTCTTTGGCCACAAGTGGGTCAAGGGTTTCTTCATTGTCTTTTGGCGGCACAGCCAAAACCATCATGGAAGGTTTTGACATAGTTGAGGTTAGAACAAAAAAGGTGAGCAACAAAAAGGCAACATCCACCATGGCCGTCATGTCAATGCGGGTAGATTTTTTCTTGGCTCTTGTGCCTCCCTTTTTGTCGTGGGCGCCTCCGCCCTGATCCATCATTTCTGCCATGTTCCCTTTTGCTTAAAAATTATAAAAACTACTTGGGTTTATTTTCATTTGGCGTTGCCGCTTTTTCTTCGCCTTTTGGTGCCTTAGAAAGCATGTCAGCCGGGGCCTCTTCTTTCTCAGTTATCAAATTAAAGCGATTAATATTCCAATCTTGAAGGGTAGCAAATACATCACCCACTGCCTCAACCGGACTGTTTTGGTCGCCTTTAAAGGAAACGTTTTTTGAAATTTCCCCATCTGCATTGGTTCCAAAAACGATCCATCGTTTTAACTCATTATCCTCATTCTCTTTATTGACATAGGGATAAGGGATTCCGGTTAGTTTTTTTGTTGCCTCTTTTATTTCGCTTTCACTTTTACTCAATATTTGGCCATAGGCTGCAAATGACATTCCGTAATCTCCCTGCAAACGAAAATATGACCTTCCATCTTCACTTACTTCCCACTTATATTCTTTAATGATAAGGTCAAGCACTTTGTCGCGGGTTGCAATATCTGAGTAACCGACAAAGGTTCTTCCGGTGCTATCCATAGTAATATTCATAGCCCGCTGACCGGGAGCAATGGAATCTGTAACTGAAGAGGGAGTACGAACCTCTGCCGCATCAGGCGATTTAAAAGAAGTCGCGAGAATAAAAAAAGTAAGCAGTAGGAATGCCACGTCAACCATTGCCGTCATGTCAATGAGGGGTACGTGTTTTTTGGGCATTACCTTTGGCATCTTATCTCCTTTTTTTAATGGTTAAACAAACAAACGATTGCGTGAGCATCTTATTTGTGTGTCGACTCAAATGATTGGATGATTGAATATTTTGCCTCGTCCATGCGATAGGTCATACCATCAATCATATTAGTGAAAATGGTATAAAAAACCAAGGAGAGAAGCGAGTTGAAGATACCAATTGCGGTATTTACAAGGGCCTCAGAAATACCCGTTGCCAATTGACCTGCATCGGGTGCGCCTGCATTTGCCATTGCCGAAAAGGCCTTAATCATACCCATAACGGTACCTAAAAGACCAATTAACACACCGGCAGAAACTATAAGTGCCAACCAAGGAAGGTTTTTCTGTAATGAGGGAATTTCCAGAGAAATGGCTTCCTCAATTTCTGCCTCTAAGGCTGCCTTTTTCTGGTCCATATCCATGTTTGAGTTTTTGCCCAACTCCAGATATTTTTTCAGCCCAGACTTAATTACGTTAGCAACCGAACTTCTGTGGCGATCGCATTCTTCAATTGCAGCTTGAATATCTCCTTTGTGCAGGGATTGCCTTACCTTTTGCACGAAAACGTCAATGCTACCTCGACCTGAGGCGAGCAGCAAAGAAATGGCACGCTCAATAATAAAGGTGAGCATGAGAATAAGGGTGGTCAAACCCAAGGGCACGATAATTCCGCCTTTGAATATGGTTCCAAAGAAATTAATCGGGTGATTTTCCGGGTCATTCCCTTCAAAGTTTGCCGGGTTTCCCAACACTTTGTAAAAAATCGCAAAGGCCAAAATGGCCGCTATGACTAATACAATTAAGGGAAAAAGATTTTTTAGGGGGCTGGCGGTTTTAATGGTTTGACCTGCCTCTCCATCCATAACAGAATTTTCAGTGCTCATGATAAATTACCAATATATTAAGATTGAATCACTTACTAGGGTTGGTCGCCTAAAAAAGCGAGGGGTAAAATTAGCGAGTAAGATTAGACTTGCAAAAAATTTTGGCATTCCTTTTTAATGTCTTGCTTCCTCAAAGTTGGAACGCTTTTTTAATTGATTTTTGCTTAAAGTTTTGCTTCTGTGACGTGAGTTTGAGTGGCATAAAGCGCAATTAAAGAAACCAATGACTTGATTATCAGCCAATCATTTTAAAAGACCTCTTACAACATTTTCAAATACGCAATTTCCCTTGGCGTGAGAAACCGGGCAAGGCCGCGCTGCAAATTTTTCTTGGTAAGGTTTGCGTAACCTGTGCGGTCGAGTTGAATGACTTCATAGCCTAAATGTTCCATCATTCTGCGCACCAGCCGATTTCGCCCGCTATGCAACACGATTCCTACCTCATTTGGGCCACCACCGGTGACATAATCGGCTAAGTCTGCCTTTATAAAGCCATCTTCAAGATCAAAGCCTTTGTTCAACTTAATCATGTCTTCCTGACTAAAAGCTTTGTCAAGTTTTACGTGATAAATCTTTTTAATCTCGTGAGAAGGGTGCGTTAGTTTTTCAGCTAAATCGCCATCGTTGGTCAACAATAAAAGGCCGGTTGTATTTCGGTCGAGTCTTCCCACCGGGTAAACGCGCTCAGGTGTTAACTCAGAAACGATTTCGATTACGGTTGACCTTCCCTTTTCATCATCGGTGGTCGCTATTGTGTTTTTGGGCTTGTTGAGGAGAATATAAACATATTGCTTTGCGCGCAATGTTTTTCCGTCAAAAGTTACCTTGTCATTGTCTGTATGCACTTTTGTTCCCAATCGGGTTTCTACGTTTCCATTTACCATAATTCTTCCGGCAGCAATAAGCAGGTCAGCATCTCTTCGGCTACAAATTCCGGCATTTGCAATAAATCGGTTGAGGCGAATTTCAAGTGTTGCCGGTTTACTGGCGTCAACTTTTGGGCTTGCTGGGCCCCTGCCTTTTCGTTTTTCTGGGCCATTTCGTAAACCAGAACCTACGTCACGACTTGATGAGGCATTTGATCTTGAAAAACGATTAGAAGAGGGTTTCTTGTCAGAGGTGTTTCTCATTCGGGAAGGATTGGATTTTCAGGACTGGATTCCGGCTCTTCATCCATTTCAAAAAGCTCAGCAGAAGCCGCCGTAAAGCCTGCGCTAATCGTATGGTTTTCATCAACTGTATTCTCATCAGAAGGAGCATCATTGTTTTTCAATCTTCCCTCTTCGACATGAGATTTTAAATCCTCGTTTTCTTCAAGAAAGGTTTGAAACTGCTTTTGATATTCATCTTCATCAATTGTGATTTCCTGAAGTTTAGGCAAATCGTTGATGTTATTGATTGAAAAATACTCAAAGAAAAATGCGCTTGTTTTATAAATCAAGGGCCTGCCCGGGGCGTCAGATCTTCCTGCAATTTCAATCAGGTTTTTGTCAAGCAATTTTTGAATGGCATAGTCACAATTGACCCCCCGAATAAATTCAATTTCGGTTTTTGTTACCGGTTGCCTATACGCAATAATGGATAGCGTCTCGAGCGCTACCCGGCTCAGTTTTCTATGATTTCGGTGTAAAACGGCACTTTTTAGGTAAGGAAAGTATTCTTTGCGCGTTAAAAATTGATAGCCTCCTCCTATGCGCCTTAGCTCCCAGGGGGATTCACTTGCTTCATATTTTTCAGCAATAGACTCTAGCAATTGTTTTGCGAGGTCTTCGCTCATTTCTACCTGTTGATAGTCTTCGCCTTTAAATATCTCATTAATATGAGCAGGCTTCAGCGGGTTTTCTGAAATGAAAATGAGTGCTTCTATTATTTTCTCAGGATTCATTTAAATTGATCTTTCGATTGTGTAATTTATCATTTGGGTCATAGAGGTGCGACTGGGCGAATCAGGGAACTGATTTAAAATCGCTCGCGCTTGATCTACGTATTCATTCATCACTTTTTCGGAATATTTCAGCCCCCCTCTTTGCTTCACAAAGTCAAGCAGCCATTGCACTTTCTTTTTGTCGTGCCCATGATTTTTGACAATGTTTATGCACTTCCTGCGCTCGGCCCAAGAAGATTGGTTTAGCGTATATATAAGTGGTAATGTCATTTTTTTTTCTCGAATGTCTATTCCTAAAGGCTTTCCTACGCTTTCAGAACCATAATCAAATAAATCATCCCGAATCTGAAAGGCAAGTCCAACTTTTTCACCAAATGCCCACATTTTTTGAATGAGGGCCTCGTCTTGTGTTGCGCTTGCTGCGCCACAGGCACAACAAGATGCAATGAGGCTTGCTGTTTTTTGCCGAATAATTTCAAAGTACACCGGCTCATCCACATTCAGTTTTCTAGCCTTTTCCATTTGAAGCAATTCCCCTTCGCTCATTTGCTTTACGGCCTCAGAAACAATTTTTAACAAATTATAATCATTGTGTTCCAACGACATTAATAAACCGCGAGAAAGCAAAAAATCACCCACGAGCACAGCGATTTTATTTTTCCAAAGTGCATTTATTGAAAAAAATCCCCGTCTCTCATTCGCTTCATCCACAACATCATCATGCACCAAGGTTGCCGTGTGCAACAGTTCGACCAAGGCTGCGCCCCGATACGTCTCAGGTTTTATTCCCCCACAAAGATTAGCAGAGAATAAAACAAACATGGGCCTCATCTGTTTTCCCTTACGCTTCACCAGATACCCTAAAATGGTGTCGAGCAACATCACCCGACTTTTCATCGAAGTGCGGAAGTATTTATCAAAATGCTCCAGCTCCTCAGCAATGGGTGTCTGGATACTCGCAAGGGTCAGCGACATGAGAGGGCAAATTTAAGTCAATCCTTATTAAAAAACCCCCAATAGCTAGGGGACTTATTCCCCATTTACCATCTTTTTTCTATTCCTAAAAACCCGTTCCCCCCTCAAAGCTAACTGTTGAAGGGGTATTTAAGCCAGAAAAGGCCGCTTATCATGTTGAGGATGGGATTAATGTTAAATTCGAAGATTGAAATTTTAGGTAGTGAAGCTAACAAGCTCTTTTTTCTGGATTTTCTTAGGTTTCGGCCTCTCTTTGTGGGCGGGCAACCCCTCAATTACGAGCCCCTCAATTTCTAAAAAACCTGGTTTTTGCCAGAATTTAGGCCAATGGGAACCCAAAATCCTTTTTATGGCCGAAATTCCCGGAGGTAGACTTTGGGTTGAAAAAGACCGATTAACCTATATGGTAGTGGATAATCGGGGTCTTCATGACAAAATTTTGCATTCAGATAAGAGCAAGCCCTTTGCCTTAGATTGCCATGCCTGGCAGGTTCAGTTTTTCAACAGTAACCCTAATACAGAATGGTTAGCCACGGATAAGAAATTAGAATACAAGAATTTTTTTCTCGGAGACCAACCCAATCAATGGGCGGGAGGTGCCCCTGTTTTTGAAAAAATCAGTTGGAAAAATCTTTGGCCCGGAATTGACTTTATACTTTACGGAAATGATCAAGGCATAAAATATGATTTAGCGGTTTCCCCGGGTGCCGACCCAAGCCAAATTCAGTTTCAGTATTTAGGTATTGAGCCCGAAATGGATGCCACAGGAAATTTAGTCTTGCCTGTAGATTTTGCGCCAATATCAGAGGCCGCTCCCCTTAGTTTTTCGGAGATTGAAAATGAAAAAACGCCAATTCATTCTCATTATATTTTAAAAGATAATACTTTGGGTTTTGGATTCCCGGAAGGATACAATAAACAACAAAAGTTAATTATTGACCCGCAGTTAATTTTTTCAACTTTTACAGGTTCTACTGCCGATAATTTTGGGTATACCGCCACCTATGACACAAGCGGAAATTTTTATGCAGGCGGTATCGCGTTTGGGGCAGGTTACCCAACCGTTTTAGGTTCATTCCAAACTGTATTTGGCGGTGGTGGAACAGGCGGAGCGTGGACCATGAACGGAGGAGTGGATATTTCCATTACAAAGTTTAACCCTACTGGTACTTCAATCGTTTGGAGCACTTATTTGGGTGGGGCCGCAAATGAACAACCTCATAGTTTAATCACGACTCCCGCCGGGGAATTAGTCGTTTATGGAATCACCTGGTCGCAAAATTTTCCGGTGAGCGGAGGTGCATTCAGTTCAGCAAATGCAGGTTCGGCAGACATTATTCTTACGAAATTAAATAATGTCGGCACAAATATTTTAGGCTCAACTTATGTGGGGGGTACGGGTGACGATGGGTTAAATATTTCTGCAGCTTTTGTTCCTAATACATTAAAATTCAATTACGGGGATGATGCGCGCGGCGAGGTGATGCTGGATGCACAAAACAATATTTATGTTGCTTCTTGCACACAATCCGCAAATTTTCCGGTTACTGCCGGTGTTTCCCAAACAGCAAATACAGGCGCCCAAGATGCGATTGTGATGAAATTAAATCCAAATTTAAGTAGTATGACTTGGGCCACTTATTTAGGTGGAAATGCTAATGATGCATGCTACGGAATTAGAATTGCAAGCAATGGAGATGTGTATGTAACAGGCGGTACCGTAAGTAATAATTTTCCAACGACAGCAGGGGTTTTACAAACTGCATTTGGTGGAGTTGCAGATGGTTTTATTTCACGCCTTAATGCAAATGGAACAACGCTACTTTCATCGACCTTATTAGGCACAAGCGCTTACGACCAATGCTACTTTATTGACTTTGATAACAGTGGAAACGTGTATGTGGTTGGGCAAACTTTAGGCGCCTGGCCTGTTAGTGCGGGTGTTTATTTTAATGCCGGGGGAAAACAATTTATTCAAAAAATAAATCCCGCATTAACTTCTACTTTTTTCTCAACTGTTTTTGGTACAGGAGGGTTTTCGTGCGATTTATCTCCTTCTGCATTTTTAGTTGACATTTGCGAATACATTTATTTTTCGGGATGGGGCTCTACCATTGCGGGTTGGTCTGGAAATCCGGGAACTACACTTGGTTTACCCCTAACTGCTAATGCGCCTCAATCTGCAACCGATGGTCACGATTTTTATTTAATGGTGTTGAGGCCAAATGCATCGGGACTAGAATTTGCAACTTACCATGGGGGAGCCGCCAGCCGCGAACATGTGGATGGTGGAACAAGCCGTTTCAATAAAAATTTACAAGTCTATCAATCCGTTTGTGCCGGCTGTGGCAACAATGACGATTTTCCCTATACACCTGGTGCGGTTTCCCAATTCAATAATTCCTCGAATTGTAATTTAGGCGCATTTAAGTACCAATTAGATGCGCAAAATATTGCGGCAAGTTTTGTAGCCACACAAGCTGCGGGCTGTTCTCCTTTTCCGGTTGCGTTTAACAACACCTCTCAAGGGGGTTTAAGTTTTTATTGGGATTTTGGAGATGGAATTACCGACACCGCCTCAAACCCCGTTCATATTTACCTAAACCCGGGCACATATGTTGCCAAATTGGTGGTGATAGACAGTTCAGCTTGCAATCCTGCAGATTCAGTTATCCAAACTGTCACCGTTTACGGTGACCCAATTGCAAATGTGTTTTTTGATTCCCTGTTTTGTTCAGGAAACCCCGTACAATTGCATGCTTCTGGGGGTTTACATTACCAATGGTATCCAGCTGCCGGATTATCAAACGATACCATCCCAAATCCGGTGGCCAATCCAGCAGCCACAACAACCTATACCGTTGTTGTTTCTAACGGGAATGGATGCAGTGATTCAGGTTCAGTTACCATTAGTCTGAGTCCTTACCCTGCCGATGCGGGCCCGCCTCGATCCTTTTGTGAAGGACAGCCCGGGGCGCAATTACAAGCAACTTCATTAGGCGGACAAGCGCCCTATTATTATGTATGGTGGTGTGATTCTACCAATACCCATTGTGGCTTAGATTCTGTGTTCGATGACGACCCAAGGGCTTTGCCAAATGTGAGCACCATGTATTATTTGCAAATCACAGATTGGAACGGTTGCCTAAGTTCAATCGATTCTGTTTATGTAACGGTTCTCACCAATCCGATAGCGAATGCAGGACCCGATATTTCGATTTGCCATGCGCCCGGGCCCGGAGGATATATTATGGCATCTGTAATGAATCCAACCCAAGCCCCGGGACCGTTTGTATTTAGGTGGCGACCTGCAATAGGGTTAAACGATTCCACCATCCTTCAACCCTTTGCCAGGCCTGATACAACTACCATTTATACTTTATATGTTGAAAGCTCGAATGGTTGCCACTCCGTGCCAACCACAGTAGATACGTTAAGCAGCGTAACCGTTAATGTAAAAAGGTTGCCGGTTGCAAATGCCGGGCCCGATATACATATTTGTTTTTTAGATTCTACCCAACTTCCCGGGCAGGCGCTTAATGCAGGGCCTGTTTACTCTTATGAATGGAGTCCCGCCCAAGGATTAAGCAGTACGGTTATTGGCACACCTAAGGCTTCGCCCCCGTTTACCACAGATTATATTTTAGTCGCTTGGTCAAATGGTTGCCCGAGTTACGGAGACACCATGACGGTTTTTGTGCATGCCTTACCTACCGTCGATGCCGGGCAAGACCGAGATATTTGTCTCGGCGAAACCCTTGATTTGCAAGGAAATGCTTGGGGAGATCCATTCACGGTTACCTATGATTTTTTGTGGTGGGATACCACTTATATGAATGGTAGTAATCAAGTTCAATTTCCTTCAGTAACGCCTGACACTTCGATTGTATATTACGTTAGGGCCACCTCTGATTGGGGTTGCGTATCTGAAGCTGATTCTGTTTTGATCGAAGTTAAGGCAAAGCCACATTCAGATGCTGGCCCAAATTTATTTGTGTGTTGGGGAGATAGTTTCTTTTTAGACGGAAAAGCTTTTTACACTACAACCCATCCCGTTCCAGATACAACTCAAATTTTTTATAACTGGGCCCCGCCAATAGGATTATTCAATCCCACTCAACGGGGAACTCTTGGGCAAATAACAACTACCCAGATTTATAACCTTACGGTTACTTTCTCAAACTGTATTTCAACTGACGAAGTAATCGTCATTCAATATCCTGACCTTCTCGCAACGATTATTCCGGATACTAATATTATTTGTAGTGGACAAACCATTAACATTCAAACTTCTGGAGGCGTAAGCAATCCTATTGTCGGATGGAATCCGCAAACTGGACTTTCTGGAATTGGCACCTCAAATCTTCAAGCCTCTCCCAATCAGACCACGCATTATCAAATGTGGATGGAAGAAGGGGGATGCAGCGATACCGCAGATTTTACTTTAACGGTTTTACCCACCCCGGTTTCAGATTTTGTTCATTCCTCTAAAGAATTGTGTGTTGGCGAGAAAATAAATCTTCTTGAAACTTCTACAGGTTCACTCGCCTATGTATGGTATTTTGGAGATGGAACCCCAAATGGAAATGATAATAATCCATCCCATACTTTTTCAACTGCAGGTCGGTTCTATCTCTATTTAGTTTCAATTGGACTAGGCGGTTGTGCAGATACAAGTGATTTTATTATTGTAAATGTATATGACGTGCCGGAAGCAGAAATTCATTCTATCCCTCCCCCTCCAGTAACCC
>JAYSVQ010000376.1:0-1526 GCA_043718485.1 Bacteroidota bacterium | reverse complement strand
TGTTTTGCAGTCTGCGATTCCCGGCTATCAGGGCGCGGTGGGTTGTCAATGGCCAATGGAAGCACAAACTTTTTCCACTTTAAAGGAGAGCATTTCCTCAAAATCTTTTGCTTCAACCCAAATGACGGTGTTGAAACAAGCCGTGCCTGCGCAAGGCTGTATTGCGGTACACCAAATAAAGGAACTCATCCAAATTTTTGGATTTGAAAGTGATAAGCTAGAGGCAGCAAAATTTTGTTGGAAATATTGTTACGACCTCAATAATTATTATCAGGTCAATGACGATTTTGGTTTTTCCTCCTCTATTGATGAACTAAACACATACTTAAAACAAAATCCACGAAAAGAATTTGGATTCATCGGTCAAGCCTTTTCTGATCAAATTCAATCAGATTCCAGTCTTTGCCCTCAGATGGATGCAAACAGCTTTTTTTCACTCAAAGCCTCCATCAACAAACAATCTTCCGGTTCGGCAAAAAAGACGGTCCTAAAACAAGCCCTAAATAAGGCTTGTGTAAATACTGCACAAGTAAAAGAGCTTTTGCCGATGATGAGTTTTGAATCTGATAAACTCGAAATCGCAAAATTTTGCTGGCAAAGCGTTCTCGATCCTATTAATTATTATTCTGTAAATGACTTGTTTAGTTTTAGTACCAGCACACGTGAACTCGATGCGTACGTAAAAGCAAACCCTCGGTAAATTTTTCCTCTCTTTTGTGGAAAGCCGTTTTAGATTGCACCCTTCAACTGTAATTCATTTTATTATCTCTGCGTTTTTTCCGAAATTACGAACTCATGAAGGGCTTCTTTTCTTTCCTTTTCCTTTTTCTTCACCTTGTCATACAAGCCCAAACTGGCCAAGAGTGGTTTGAAAAGGGCCTGTACGAAAAAGATGAGCTGAGAAAAATCGAGTATTTCACACGAGCCTTGTCCCTTGGTAAAAACGATAATTCTACTTTTTACTATCGTGCTTATGCTTATTTAGAAGTCGATCAATTTGACCTTGCTTATAAGGATTTATATGCAGCCATCGCTGCTAAAACAGGAGAAATGGATTCTTCTACCCTTTTTTCCGGATTGGCCTGGGCTTATTACAAAGGAAAAGAAGAAGAAAAAGCGCTGAAATTTGCAGACCGCGCACTCCGGTCAAATGCTGAAAATAGCGGGGCTTGGTCGATAAAAGGTTGGGTGAATGTTGGACTTAAAAACTATCCGGAAGCGGAGAAATGTTTTACAGAATTTATTAGGCTGAAACCTGCAGAACAAAATGGATACCACGACCGCTGCTGGCTCAGATTACAAAATAAAAATTATGAAGGCGCTTTGGGTGATGCTGAAAAAGGCTTAAAAATTGACCCCAAAAATGCGTCGCTTCAGCAATGGAAATCTCTTTCTCTTTTAAAATTAGGCCGCGAGGAAGAAGCAGTAGGTTTAATGAAAGACAAGGTTTCCTATAAACCCGACGATCCTTTGTCGCTCATGAACATTGGTGTCTTGTTTCAGAACAATGGTGATTATGAAGGTGC
>JAYSVQ010000375.1:0-1527 GCA_043718485.1 Bacteroidota bacterium | reverse complement strand
ATGAAAGAGGAATTTAAGAAAGACCTCGAAATGCGTCGCAATTTTCTAGATAAAGTAAAAAATCTAAGACAACAACAAGGCATAAACCGTGCCCTTAGCAATATGTTACCCGAAGACGATACCCAGGATTGGATAGATAAACTCAATTCCGAAACTGCCTTTTTAGAGGCAAAATCAGAAATTGCCGTGGATGCTTCAGGTGATTCTGAAAAGCATGACTTTGTAAAGCAGGAACAAGAATTGGAAAAAGCCGTTGCAGAATCAATGGTTGAAAAAATGAAAAGAGATTTGTTGGAAGAATCTAAGATCGAAACTTCCCATGAATATCAAAAAGAAAATGGAGATGAGCCCTCGGGCGATGCCCCCAAAAAAACCTTAGGTGATTTTTAGTTTTTAACAGGAACCATAGCAAAACCAGATTTTCACTATTTAAGAATCAAGGTCGTTTGGCAAAGGTCGAAAGTGCTTAGTTTTTTAAAAACCCCAGCCTGGAAGGCAGGGGTTTTTAAACCGAAATGAATAGGCTTTAACCTTGAAAGCTGATTCTACATTATCAGGGTTAAATCCGAAATCCCCATACTTCTTTCCCCATGCTTCCCGAGGATCGGGATCTTCGAAAACCATGGTGTTAATCGAAGAATTTGCATCCTGATCAATTTAAATATCCACTGTTATTGCTCCATGGCAAAACGAAATTGATTTAAGAAAAATTATAAAATCAAAAAGGCCCCATTTGGGGCCTTTTTGATTAGAATTGAAATTCTATTATTGAGCGATAACTAATTTTTTAGTCTGACGGGTGCCATTGGCATCCATAGAAAGGAAGTAAACGCCCGGTGCAAATTGGCTTGCATCGAAGTTGAAAACGTGCGCTCCTGCGCTTGCCTTTCCGACATTATTTTGAATCATCACTTGACCATGCATGTTTGTTAAAGTGAAAACAGCGCTCATATTTCCGGGTAACTCATAAGCAACCGTAGTTAAGTTGCTTGTTGGGTTTGGGAAAACTGAAAGTTTAATGTTGTTTTCGATAACAGGCTCATTAGCCACAACCATGCTGCAAGCTTTTACGCTCGCGCGCAATAAAAAGTCTTGCTCAGTCAAACTGCGGTATGGGGCCCAGCAATTCGGGCAATTGATTTCCCATGTACGACGAGAAAACGGAGCCAAGGTTTCTGTGCCAAGGAAAACCGAATCTCCACCGGCTAACCAAGCAACGAAAAAGCCACCACTTGTAATGGTAACCGGACTGGTAAGGGTAACATCTGTCCATGCATGGTTGGTTGCATTCGCTGCAGAAACCGTTTCGCTTGTAATCATAGCAGCCGGATTACCATTAACATCTTCACTCCAAATTTGCACGGTAAAACCGTGTTGAAGCGGAGTAGATTCCAGCGTGTCAACTGTACCAAAAACGAAAGCACCTACTGAATTTACTTCAACAGGATAACCCGGAGGAACAACTCTGATACCGCCGCCATCAAAAGCAAAACCATCATCTGGGTCTTGGCCTGAGGCGTAAGAAAA
>JAYSVQ010000374.1:0-4381 GCA_043718485.1 Bacteroidota bacterium | reverse complement strand
TAATTAAATTTCAGCCTTTCAAAAAAAAATGTTTGAATTTTAATTTTTTCCCATAGCTTTAATCCATAATATAAGAAAATGACCATTCTGAATCGCTTAATTTGTCTTTTCAATGGCAATTTTGCCAAACCTGCGCTTGTTTTAATTGCTTGTTGGGTTTTTATGGGAAAAGGGGGTGCTCAAAATTTCCTGCACCTGCCATTTGACGCAAAATGGAAAGTGGAAGCCCCGGATCCCAGATTTAGCTCACCCGGACAAAGTACAAACATTTGGTATTTTACCGATAGTACCTATCAAGATACTTCCGGCTTGGTTTGGCATGAATTTGCCCATTTAGGTTATGGGGATTGTAATGGATATGCTTATCCGAGTCCTTACCCGGGTAGCAGTAGCCTTCAAAGAAAATTTATTGCTGAGGATACTGTGAATAATCTAGTACGGATAGAAGGCGTCGGTAATGGAATTTTGTATGATTATAATTTAATTCCCGGGGACACATTCCAGGATGTTTGGCTTTCTTGGATGAATTTTCTTGTGGATTCGATACGAACCAAAGATTTTTTCGGCACCCAACGAAGGGTATGGTATTTTCATGTATTGCCCCCGGTTTTATCACATAAAATCTATTTTTTAGTTGAAGGCCTTGGCCTTTCTTCCGGCCTTTTGGAGCCATGGATAGGAAATGATCAATTTTATTTTGACCCAATTTTGGTTTGCGTTCAAGATTCAAGTGGCTTGTTATATGCTGACAGTAATTCTTGTAGCTTTAGTGAGGGTTGTGATACCCTGATAATTATTCCTATTTCTGTAGAAAAAGAAGTACTGCACCATGTTTCTATTTACCCTAACCCGGGAAATGATAAAATTAATATTGTAACGGAAACGAAAGAGATTTCGAGGGTTACATTTTATTCGCTTACCGGCAAAAGAATTATTGTAATTGAAGATTGTGGAAGAGACTGTGAGATTGATGCGCATTTATTTTCTCCCGGTATTTATTTCTATAAAATTGAATTAGGGGAGCGTCAGTTTCTGAGTGGCAAGTGGCTTAAAGTGCCTTTAGATTGAATTTCACAAATAACTTAATGTTTAATTATATGAAGAATTTAATTGTATTTTTAGGGATTTGTTTTAGTTTTTCTGTTTCGGCTCAAAGTGAGGACTTGAAACGGGTTTTATCAGAATTGGACTTAACTTTTTCTGAAATTGTGGATTCGGCCAATGCCGTTCTCGCTGTGCCCGGAAATGAGGAGGAGGCAGAGGATGGCGATATTCGTCACTTTAAACGTTGGGAAGAATTTTGGTCTATCCGCCAATCTTCTAATGAAAACGGCACACAAGGCACAATCAGGGAGTCAATTGAGCGATTTGCCGATTATTCTGCTTCTATTTCAAATAGTTGCGGAGATAGAATCGAATGCAATTCAGGAAATTGGGCTTCTATTGGCCCGGATGACCAAGGCTTACATTCCGGACGAATTCAATCGGTTTGGTTTAAGCCTGGGGATGCAAACTATATATTAGCCGGCAGCCATTCCGGAGGGATATTTAAATCTACGAATGCATTGTCCGGCAGCCCGACTTGGTCAAATATTACAGACCATACCATTTATTCAGGTCAGGGCATAAATTGGATTTCTGCTACTTCGGATATGCAGACCATTTATGCTGCAACAGGTACGGATATACATGCCAACTATGGGCTTGGTTTGATAAAATCAACGGATGGGGGACAGTCATGGTGTAATACCATACCCAGCACAAGTTATCCAATCCTCTATTTGAGCAATTATAATGGCGCTCATTTCAAGAAAGTTTTAATTGACCCTGCTGATGGTAACCATGTAATCGCAATTACAAAAAATGAATTATTTTACACATTTGATGGTGGCCAAAATTGGAATTGGGTTGGCTTCTCCCAAAATGGCAATACAAATTATCTATCGAGTATAAACCTTACCGACCTTGAATTTGTTCCGGGCGCAAACCGCAAATACCTATGTTCTGGAACCGGGTTATTTTTAATTGATGGGAGTCAAAGTCAAGCTACTTATTCAAATTTAAAAAGCTTATTATCACCACCTATCTATTCGCTCAATTCGAATGAGTACGTTTCCTATTTTGACATTAAATTATCTATCCCAGCTGAGAATTATAGTATGACTGACCCATATGTTTATGCATATTACCTAAGAAAAAAATGCACCACTCTTGGGCCTTGTTTCGATGCAACCAATGAATATCGAATTGATTATGCCAGAGTTTCTACCCTTAACCAAGTATGGACAAACGTTTCAATAAGTTCGAATGGTACCAGTACAATGGATAGAACATCTGCTGTTTTTGAAGTAAATAATAAACTATCATTTTCCAATCCAACTGTTTATGTTGAAAATTCGGGCAGAGGATTTAGCAAATCGATTGATGGCGGAAATTGTTTAGCTCAATATGGCACCACCAATCCTCATCAGGATATACGTTGCCTTGCAATTTTAAATTACTCGAATAGTGCAAATCAAGACCAAATTATTGTAGGCGATGACGGGGGCATTCAATTATTTACACCCCAATCTGCTCCATACATTACACCCATATGTTCCTCCCTTAATTGGTATAAAGCCACCGTTTCAGATTTATCCGGTCCGGGATTGAATTGTAATCAGTTCAATGGATTTGGAGGTAATGAAAAAATGCCGGATATATTATATGGGGGTGTGCAGGATAATCATCATTCCATTCGGAATACAAATGGTACCTGGAGTTACCTAAATGCAGGTAGCGGCGATGGTTATGATTGTGTTTCAAACTCAAATTCCAATCCGACTGTTCTTTTGCAGGGTTACGTTGCAAGTTGGGTCAATCGCTTTGAGACGAATACTTATATTGGATCTGTTAGTCAACAAAGTATCTTGAATTGTTTTTTGTATCCAGGTGGATCTCATTTATGCTTATTCAACCGTTTCGTTGGCCCCGGGGAAAATGAGGACGAGATTTATTATGGCCATGTATATATGCAGTCGGCTGATATTTCTGCAAATCCCGTTACCACGCAAATAATTAGCGATCCTGCCCTTAGTGCTAATAGAGTGATTTCTAGTTTCGCCCAAAGTAAAGTAAATCCTGACCGGGCATTTATTGCCTATCATGGAACAGCTTGGTCGGGGCTAAAAAGTAATTATGTTTTTAAATCAAGTAATTTTACTGATCCAATTGCATCAGGCACAACGCCTCAAGCATGGGTTTCGGTTAGCGAGAATTTCCAAAATTCAAACTGGGCTCATAATCCATTAGAGTATTCAGGTGTATCTGATATAGAGATAATTCACGAAGATATTAATACCCCGGCAAAGGTTTATGTCAGTTTTTTTGAGTTTTCATACGATAACCCGGCCTACTCATTAAATCGGGTTATTGAAAGCACAGATGAGGGCATTACTTGGCATGATTATTCTGAAGGCCTTACTGAGTTTCCCGTGCATAAAATTGAATTTCAACCCGGGTCAGATGGGTTGCTTTATGTAGCAACTGATGTGGGTGTATATTATCGTTACACCAACGATGCCAATTCTGAGTGGGAGTGTTTTAATGGAGGCCTACCCTATGGGATTACCAATGATATTGAAATTAATGCATGCGCAAATGTGATTAGGGCCTCTGTTTTTGGTAAAGGAATTTGGGAATCGGATTTAATGCCTTCGGGTAGGGAAGAAGTTTTATCAGGTAGTACAACATGGTCAGGTTCTCGTGAGTTTAAAACGGATGTTAGAGTACCCTCAGGAACAATCCTAACTATTGATGGCATCGTGCATATGGCCAAAGGAAGAAAATTTATTGTTGAGCCAAATGCAAGCATTATTCTTGATGGGGGTACCCTTACAAATGATTGTCAAAGGTTGTGGGGTGGTGTTGTGCTTGAAGGTAATTCGCAACAAGAGCAAACAGTAATAACCAGTAACCTTGACAATTATCATGGAACCATTAATATTAAAAATGGGGGCAAAATCGAAAATGCCGTTACCGGAATTTTCTCAACCAACGGCGGCAGGGTGTTTTTATCAAATGCCACAATCAAAAATTGCAGATGGGGCATAGACATGCAACCTTATCACAGGCCTTCGGGGCTGTCGAATGTTTCGAGAATTGCGAATAGTACATTTTTATGTGATGGGCCATTGGCAGACAGGTTGGCTTATCCTGATGTAGGCACAGCTGTTTTCATAAAAATGTTTGATGTTGACAGAATGTATATTCAGGGAAATACTTTTTCTTCTACCTACAATAGCTTTGCGCCGGAAAAAGCACCGATTGGCATTTATTCAGGAGTAGCAGAATATTTTTTAACACCCTCATCTCCGAATCAATTTATTAATTTAAAGACCGG
>JAYSVQ010000373.1:0-4387 GCA_043718485.1 Bacteroidota bacterium | reverse complement strand
CCACCAAAAAAAGAGGTTGGGGATTGGGATTAAGTTTAAGCAGAAGAATAATTCAAGATTATCATAGGGGAAAAATTTATGTGCTTTTTTCTGAGCCGGGAAAGGGCACTACTTTTAGAATTGAGCTTCCTAAACGTGTTTAAGCCATTTTAAAGCATTTGCTAGCTTACCTTCGTTTTTTTGCGAAATGAAATCCTAAGGATATACCCCTTTTTCCACAACTAATTCTTTTATATCTGCATGGGAAGTTCTATTTATGCAATGATTTTTACCAACACATTCGCACTATGAAAAAAGTATTTAAGTGGCTCGGCCTTTTTTTGGCTGCAATTCTGGTTGTCGTTGCCATTTTTGCTGCCTATGTTCAATTCTTTTCCATGTCCAGAAAATATGAGGTTCCTAAGCATGAATTTACGGCCTCTAAAGATTCGGCCTTAATCGCAAATGGCGCAAAGATTTTCTCTCTAGTTTGTAAAAACTGTCACTTTGATGGTAAAACAGGTTTAGCAAGCGGCCTGCAAATGATGGACATACCATTAGAGTTTGGAAAAGCTTTTTCTGCCAATATTACTTCCCATAAAGAAAAAGGATTGGGGAAATATACAGATGGGGAAATATATGTTATTCTCAGAACCGGATTAAAGCCTAATGGTTCTTGGTTGCCCCCTTGGATGCCAAAATTTTCGAGAATGTCTGATGAGGATATGGGTTCAGTAATTGCTTTTTTGCGGTCTGATGCACCTATGCTTGCGCCGAGTGAAAATGTGCCTCCCCCAAGTGAGCCCTCTTTTTTAGCTAAATTTTTGACTACTATTGGCGCATTTCCTCAAGTGCCATTAAAAACAAATGTTCCGCCGCCAAACAAACAAAATTCAGTTGAATGGGGGAAGTATCTCGCCTTAGGCGTGTATGATTGCTTCCAATGCCATTCAAAGGATTTTGCAAGCAACAATATATTAGAACCCGAAAAGTCAGTTGGTTTTTTTGGTGGCGGTTGTCTTCCTTTAAACTTGGAAGGCATTCCTATGCCAACACCAAATCTTACCCCTGATTCGGAAACAGGAATTGGGAACTGGACACGCGAGCAATTTATTTCTTCTGTGAAATGGGGAGTAGGTGCAAATGGTGAAGCTCTGCGCTATCCAATGATTCCGTTTGTGCAGTTAGATACCCTTGAGGTATTGGCGATTTATGATTATTTAAAAACCGTTCCAGCAATTAAAAACAAAGTTGAAAAGGCAAAAATCTGATTTAGCCTTTAAATAGGCTGGTTAAGGATAATTGTTGTTTTCGAAAAGCAAGGTTATATTTGCCTCAGAATGGTTCTCCATGTTGGAGATGAAAAGGGAATCCCGTTCAATTCGGGAGCAGTCCCCGCTGCTGTAAGTCTATCACCTGTAATAGGGTGATTCCAATCGCGCCACTTTCTTAATTTTTAAGAAGGGAAGGCTGGAAAAAGACAAGCCAGAAGACCTGCCATTTGATTTTTACCGGAGCTTTCGGAGGAAAGGCAAGGGCGAAATTTATATTTCCCCAATTTTTCTACGCTCCGGCATTTGAGATGAAGCAGAAACACAAACTTCGATTCATTTGCTGTTTTTTTGTCCTGATTTTTCAGGCACATTTTTGCTTTTCACAAAGAGACACCCTGACCTTAGAAGAAGTTGTAATAAGGGATGTGCGTGAGCAGTTAATTAGCACGGGTTATAAAGTGATTCATGCCGACAGCCTCCAGTTAGCCTGGCACACACATCAACGTGGTTTAGATTGGTTGAGGAGTAATACCGCTGCCCTTACCCGCACCTATGCACCGGGAATGTTAGGAACCCTTTCTTTGCGGGGAACCGGATCGGAACATACTGCTATTTTGTGGAATGGAATCCCAATGAATCAGGGCCAAAATGGATTGAGCGATCTTTCCCTTTTTCCGGTTTTTTTATTTGATGATGTTTCGCTCAGATATGGTGGGGGGGCATCGCTTTTTGGAAGCGCAGCCATTGGCGGTGTGTTGGCATTTGGAAATCAGTTGAAATTTAATCGCGGCATTAAAAGCCAAGCATGGGTAAGTGCAGGCAGTTTTGGTGAGAGAAATATGGGCCTCAAACTTTCTGTTGGGAATGAGAAAATGGCTATCCTTTTGCCTGTTGTTTATTCATCCTTACAAAATAATTATCCCTACAATGATTTAGGAAATCGTTTGCAGAATAGTGCTTCCCGCCTTTTTTCTTTTATGCCTTCATTTCAATTTCAGATTAGAAAGCAAACCCAGGTCGTTTTAACAAGTTGGATTCAGCAATCACAACGGCAACTGCCAAATCCGGTTTTCTCCTTGCCGGGGGTTGCGATTCAAAATGATTCAAGTTTACGCCAATCCATTTCGCTCAAGCATAAAAGCAAGTTTGGATTAACAAGTGTAAAGGCAGGATTGACCTTTGACAAATTATTTTATCAAGACAGTACACTAAATCTTTCTTCTCACATTCGGAATCGCACAATTTATGCAGAGGGAAATCACGTTTTTTTAATTGGGGCGCGCATCGTATTAGATGCAGGCCTTTCCTATAAACGAGAAAAGGTTGAGACAGATGCTTTTTCGAAAATAGCCCTTCGTTCACAAATGGGCTTGTTTTCAAGGGCGAAATACACCTTTAAAAGGGTTCAGCTTGAATTTCAAATTCGGAAAGATTTTGTCAAAAGCCTTCAAACCCCTTTGCTTCCTTCATTGGGCTTGGAGTGGAATTTTCATAAGTATTTTTCTTTACGCAGCAACCTCAACCGTAGTTTTAACTTACCTACGCTTAATATGTTGTATTGGCAGCCGGGTGGAAATCTAAATTTGAAGCCTGAAAAAGGTTGGTCTGGCGAAGTAGGCCTCGCGATTCTTGTTCCCTTACAAAAATGGAATTTCAAAATTGAAGTTTGTGCATTCGGAATTTTTATGCAAAATTGGATTCAATGGATGCCGGGGAAAGGAGGGTACTGGAGCCCTCAAAATTTGAAAAGTGTTTTTTCGCGTGGTCTGGAAACTGAAATTTCGCTTTCAAGAAATTGGAGCAAATGGAAAGTAAATGTAAATCTGAATAACCAACTCACCCGATCTACAAATTTTTCGGTTTATCAGGTAAGTGCAAACGATTGGCTGGGAAAGCAATTGGTTTTTATTCCCTTATATTATGGTTCCTCATCTTTTTTTGTAGAGAGAAGAAACCTATTTTTAACCACACGATTGAATTTTTCGGGACCTCGATTTACAACCGCAGACAATGGGCTTTCTATTCCAGGTTATGTAAGCATTGATGTTGGTTTGGGCAAATGCATTAATTTCAAAACCGGAAATTTGTCTATCGAGGGACGCATAAATAATTTGGGCGGAAAGAACTGGGAAGTTTACCCCGGAAGACCCATGCCCGGACGCGCATTCCTTCTTTCTTTATCCTGGGAAAATGAATTTTTTAAATCAAAATAAAATGAAAAACACAATTATTTTTACGCTATTTGTTGGGATATGCCTTTTTTCGGCTTGTAAAGAAGAGGACCCTATTGTACCACCTTTTACCTATTCCAGTGGCATTTTTGTCTTGAATGAAGGTTTGTTTCAGTCTGGAAACGCATCGGTAAGTTTTCTGGACCGGGCAAGTCAATCTGTTACAGAAAACATTTTTATGAAGGCAAATGCAAATCCATTAGGTGATGTTCTCCAATCCATGTATTTGTTTGGAGACCGGGCATTTCTGGTTTTGAATAACTCAGCAAAAGTAGAAGTAGTCAAGGCCGATGATTTTACCGCTCTCGCCACAATAACGGGTTTTAGTAGTCCGCGGTATTTTTTGCCCGTCTCTTTAAGCAAGGCTTATGTTAGCGATTGGATTTCAAATTCATTGAAGATTATTGATTTAAATACAAATACTATTACCGGAAGCATTTCGGTAGGGGAGGGCCCTGAAGAATTGCTGTTGCACAATGGATTGGTATTTATTGCCAATAGCGGTGGATTTGGAATTGATTCAAGCGTTTCAGTGGTGAATCCGCAAACCGATCAAGTTGTTTCTACGATAGCATGTGCCAAGGGCCCAACAGGCTTGGGTGTTGATGCAAACGGTAGTATTTGGGCCATTTGTCGGGGTGATTATGGCGATTTTGGAGACCCCAATGATGATATTGCAGGGTCCCTTATTCGAATTGACCCAAATGAAATGACGATGGAAGCTCAGTTTAATTTTGGCCAGCAAGACCATCCCATGAAAATGGCGATGTCAAATGATGCAAACCATATTTGGTTTCTCAATAATGGCCTCCGAAAAATGCATTTCAATGATTCCCAATTGCCTGCAACGGCTTTTTCTCCTCATTATTTTTATGGAATTGGCGTTGACCCAAACAATGGAAC
>JAYSVQ010000372.1:0-1541 GCA_043718485.1 Bacteroidota bacterium | reverse complement strand
GCAACTCAGACTGGAAACCCGAAAAAATATTTCCTCCGACCATTCGCTTTACTTCCATAGAAATAAGCGGTAAAGACACTCCTATTAATGGACAATTGATATTGCCCTACAAAGACTACCGCATTAAATTCGGAATCCAAGGATTTAATCCCTCCAGTCCCGGAAAAATTTGGTTTCGTTACAGACTCAAAGGCACCAAATTAGATTGGACCGAATTCGCTGACATTGAAGAGATAAACTTTCCATTTTTAGGCCCGGGTGAATATGATTTAGAAGTCGAGGCCATGAATCAGGAGGGCATGATTAGTGAAGTTCCCATGCGATATCATTTCACCATTCAGCAACCTTTTTGGAAACAAGCATGGTTTATTTTTTTACTCATAATCTGCGCACTCTTTTTTGGACTTTTCTTTGACCAATACAGAACCCGAAGGCTTCGCATGTTGAAAGATAAATTAGAGAAAAAAGTAGCAGAACGCACAGACGAAATTCGGAGAAACAAAGAGGAAATTGCACGCATCAATGGTAGATTGGAAATTGCCCTGAAAGGAAGTCTGGCAAAAAATGATGCGCTCGTAAACGCCATTCCCGATTTGATGCTCATGGTAAACCCTAAGGGTATTCTAACCGATTTTCGCGCCAATGAATTGAATGGAGAAAAAGAAAAAATAGCCCTGATGAAGGGAAAACCTTTGTATAAATTAATCGGGGTTGATTCCCAAAAAATAGAAGCTCTTTTAACAGATGTTTTTCAATCCGGAAATATTCTTCCGCTTGAATTCAATTTAAATATCAAAGGATCAGAACGCGCATTTGAAGCACGAATTACGCAATCGGGAGATGAAGAGGCATTGCTTCTGGCCAGAGACATAACCGAAAGATTACAACTCGAAAAAGAAAGAGCGGAGCGGCAAAAAAATCTTTCAAAAGCCATTCTTGAAACGCAGGAAAACGAAAGAAAAAGATTTGCCGAAGATTTGCATGATGGCCTTGGGCAATTGCTTTCTGCATCAAAAATGAACTTGAATACGCTGAGCGCACGCATAGGTAGCCAAGATGTCGACAGTCAAAAAGGCCTCGACAACTTGAAAAAACTGATTGACGAAAGCATTAAAGAGGCTAGAGGAATATCGCATAGTCTGATGCCAGGAATGCTGAAAGACTTTGGCTTAAAAGCAGCACTTGAAGATTTAGCCGACAAAATAAATGTAGCCGGTGGAATAAACCTGAAACTTGCCGTTTATGGCGAAGAAAATATTACCGATAAACAATTAGAAATTACGCTGTACAGAGTGGTACAAGAAGTAATCAATAATGCCATAAAACATGCCCAGGCAAAAGCCATAAGCATTCAATTAAATTTTTCAGAATCATCGGTATTCCTCGACATTGAAGACGATGGAATTGGCTTCAACGTTGAAGAAAAAAGAAGCCAAAAGAAAGGCATTGGCCTTTTCTCCCTTGAAAATAGAGTGAAAGCCTATGACGGAATTTTAGAAATCGACTCCAGTCCGGGAAAGGGAACCTTGGTTTCGATTGAG
>JAYSVQ010000371.1:0-4438 GCA_043718485.1 Bacteroidota bacterium | reverse complement strand
TTTTTATAACATGCCCATTTTGACCGATTTAGACTTTCACACAAAAAGGTAAAAGAATTTCTTTGTGGATAACTTACCTATTCTTTAATTTTCGCCTCCTGAAAACTGACGGCGAAAAACATACTCATATCGAGGGTTGCAAAATGCCCCTCAAACAATTGTCCTCTATGAAGACCAAACCCATCTTTTTAGCCGGAATGCTGGTGACAGCAATTCTGGTCTTTCCACTTTTTTCCAAATCCCAATGTGCTGACAATGTCATGATATTGGAAGGCGAATCTGCTTGGATTTGTCCCGGGCAAAGCATCACCCTGCACGCCACCATCGGGCTGGCCAATTACAGTTGGAGTAATGGCAACACAACAAACACCAATACCATCAGCATTCCCGGCACCTATTGGGTAACCTCCATCAACGCAGGTTGCCCTAGTTTCGACACCATCATCATCTACCAACACCCCTTTCCACCTCAGGTGATTTTAAATCCTGCGGGTCCAAATGTGTTGGGATGTTTGGGTGATTCGGTTCCACTCGCTGTGGCCAATCCCATTTATGCCAGTTATCTCTGGAATTTTGATGGCCACACCGAGAGCGCCGTAAAGGTCGCCGACCCTGGAATCTATTGGGTGGTCGCAAAAGATGTAAACGGTTGCACAGACACATCTGCAACCCTTACGGTAACTTTTGTTCCCAAGCCGATTCCAAATCTGGGCCCTGACACAACCATTTGCACCAACGATAGCTTTTTGCTCAACCCGGGAACTTTCTCATCCTACACTTGGCAAGACGGCTCAAACAATCCAACTTTTACCGTTACGGTTTCAGGCTACTACACGGTAGATGTAAAAGATGCGAATGGATGCAATCAGTTAGATGGAATTTTCCTTGTTGCATTAGATGGCCCCACCGTTTCATTGGGGCCTGACCAGATTTTATGTCAAGGTCAAACACTCGATTTAGACGCAGGCACAGGCTACACAACCTACACTTGGCAAGACAATTCAAACGATCAAACCTTTACGGTTAACGCCCCGGGTGTCTATACGGTGGTTGTAACCCAATCGAATGGATGCGACTCCCGACCTGATTCTGTTGTGGTTCAAATGGACAATCCATTTTCTCCCGGAATTTTATTTGATGGAAGCACGCTTAGCGTTTCAGCCTACACTTCATACCAATGGTTTTTTGATGGGGAGCTTATACCCGGCGCAACTGGTCAGAATTACGCACCCCAAAATTCAGGATGGTACAGCTGCTTGGTTACAAACCCAAACGGTTGTCAAGTACCTTCTCAACCTTATGAGGTGAAACTAAAAGTAACCATCAACACAGGATTCTCACCCAATAGCGATGGCATTGGAGATTTTTTCATTATTGAAAACATTGACCGATTCCCGGGCAGCGAACTTAAAATCTTTAATCGCTGGGGGCAGGTGATGTATGAACGCATTAACTATGCAAACAATTGGAATGGCGAGAGCCAAGACGGACAAACCCTTCCCGATGGAACCTACTTCTTTACCCTTGACCTGAAAGATGGGTCAAATCAGATTTCTGATTACATCATCCTCAATCGCTAATCCACATGAAAAAAATACTATTTTCTTTCCTAATTCTATTTAGTGGCCTCTCGGTGTGGGCTCAACAAGAGCCGCAATACACCATGTATTATTTCAACGGCTTTGTGATTAACCCTGCCTATGCCGGCAGTTGGGATCATGCAGGCGTAACAGTAATGGGTCGCAAACAATGGGTGGGTCTGAATGGCGCACCTACTACAGGCTCGCTCGCGTTTCACTCGCCGGTCGGTAAAAGCTTACATGGCATTGGTATATCCATGATTGGCGACAAAATTGGCGTAACGCAACAATACACGCTAAACGGTGCATTTGCTTATCGCATGCAGGTTGGCCCCGGAAAACTCGGCATGGCCTTGCAATTGTCTGCAACTAATTATCAGGCAGACTTCACTTCCGTTCCAAGAGAAAATGTAAGTGACCCGGCCTTTGCAGGAAACATGGTAAATGTTTGGCACCCCAACGCAGGTGCAGGATTGTATTATAATACTGAGCGTTTCTTTGCCGGTATTTCAACGCCTCGTTTGGTGAAAAACAAATTGTATGAAACGGGTGTAACCGGCCTTACCGGTTCCCGATACGTTCATTTCCTGGCTACCGTAGGCGGTGTAATTAATTTGAATGAATCCATTCAATTCAAGCCTTCGACATTAATTAAGTTTACCGAGACCGGTCAATGGGCAATGGACCTGAATGCAAGCTTCCTTTTCAACCAGAAATTTTGGGCAGGCATTAGCTACCGCCATCAAGATGCAATTGCAGGTGTGGTTGAATACATGGTAAGTCCACAATTTCGATTTGGCTACTCCTATGATTTTACCCTCTCCAAATTATTCAACAGTCAATCCGGTTCACATGAACTTATGATAGGCTGGGAATTTACCGGTAGCAAAAAAGGCCTTTCATCCCCTCGTTATTTCTAAGCGCGCAAACCATGAAGAAGATTCTATTTCTTATAATAATATGTTGTCCGGCACTTGTATTCAGCCAGGACGCAGTGTTGGATAAAGCCAACCGTGCCTACCTACGTGGCGCCTATTTCGATGCGATACCACAATTCGAAAAATACCTCGCCCAATTTGGCGATATACCCTCTGCCGAAAAATTGGCAGACTGTTACCGAAAAATTGGCGATTATGAAAACGCAGAAAGATGGTATGCAGAGGCTGTTAAATTCGGAACGAATAAAACAGCACCCGGCTTATTGTATGAATATGCCAGCGTGTTGAAACGCAATGGCAAAATGAAAGAAGCAGCCGATATCTTTAGAGAATTCGGTGCGGCATCAGACGATTACGAGTTGGGCAACAGCCTTGCCGCTGCTTGTGAAAATCCTGCAAAATTTAATGAGCAGGCGATGCTCTACAAAACCATGGAATTGGTGTATGAACAGGGTGAATCTGATATGGCCCCTACTTTTATGGGTCAGGGTATGATTATCGCAACCGCAAGACCCAGCCGTGGCTTCTCAAACCCAAAAGACATTACCACAGGTCGCTCGATGTATGACTTATATTATACTGAAAAAACCGTGGGAATTTCCCTTGGTCAGTTGCGCCCCTTAAGAGGCAAGGTAAATTCCAGGTTTCAGGAAGGCCCTTGTACCGTAAGCCCCGATGGAAATACCCTATACTTTACCCGCAGCAACTTTAGTGGAGGTAAATTAAAGACCGACATGAAGGGAATGGCAAAACTTAAGATTTTTGAATCTGAAAGAAAAGGAATGGAATGGGGAAAACCTTCTCCGCTCAATTTTAACAGCGATGAATATAATATTGCCCATCCTTCTTTATCCCCCGATGGCAACAGTTTATTCTTTGCCTCTGATATGCCCGGTGGCTACGGGGGAATGGATTTATATGTGGTGAAGAAAGCCGGAAACGATTGGACGGTGCCTGAGAATTTAGGCCCTAAAATCAACACACCGGGCAATGAGGTATTTCCCTTTTGCCCCGCAGAAAATGAAGTGCTTTTTGCATCTGACGGCTTAGCCGGAATGGGCGGTTTAGATATTTATTCAAGCCACTACCTGAATCAGGAATGGGCACGCGCCGCTAACTTAGGCGCCCCTATCAATTCCGTTTCAGATGATTTCGGTATCGCTTGGGATACAGAAAGGTCGAATGGCTATTTCACTACAAACAGAGCCGATGGACAGGCAGACCGCCTTTGGTATTTTGAGCGCCAGCGCAACATGAAATTGTTGGTCTTAGACCTTGAAAACAATCAGCCCTTGCCAGGAACAGAAGTGAAAATTACCGACATGAATGGCAGAAAAACGACCTACACCACCGATTCAACAGGCACCGTTTACCACCCATGTAAACCCGGCAAAGACTATATGCTCGAGTTTGAGAAATATGGCTATGATGGCAACAAACAAAAAATCAAAACCAGCAAAGCAGGTGTACTCGGAAGTGATACCCTTTCCGTTAAGCTCGAAGGCAGAATGCAATATGTGATTTCGGGAATTATTCGCAACGAAAAAAACATGAATGGCGTGCGCGGCGCAAAAATTGAATTCTTCGGCGAAACAGAAGAAAGCCATGATGAGATTTTCACCAATCCCGAAGGTCGCTATCGGTTCCGTTTAAAAGAAGGGCAGAACTACCACATGCTCGTAACCCATCCAGAATTCATTCCCTTCACAACTGACGTGGTTGAAACCGATTTAGCAAAAAAGAGTGGCCATGTCGTAAACGCCTTCTTAGGCAAAGGGGAATATGTATTAGTAGAGGGAATGGTCGTAACCTTTGACTTAAGTGAGCCTATGGCTAACGTAGAGTTAAAGTTGATTGATAATGTGAGAAATACCGAAATCAAAACCCTAAAGTCAGGGGCCGATGGAAAATTTTGGTTAC
>JAYSVQ010000038.1:0-8141 GCA_043718485.1 Bacteroidota bacterium | reverse complement strand
ATGCGAATTGTGTCCGATATTTTTCGCTACACTGCTAAACATATGCCACAATTCAATTCGATTTCCATTTCAGGTTACCATATGCACGAAGCAGGGGCAACCGCAGAATTGGAATTGGCATATACACTTGCTGATGGTTTGGAATATTTGCGAACCGGAATCAAAGCAGGTTTGAATGTCGATGAATTTGCCCCTCGTTTTTCTTTTTTTTGGGCAACCGGCATGAACCTCTTTATGGAAATTGCCAAACTGAGGGCCGGTAGATTATTATGGGCTGAAATGGTACAAGCATTTGGTCCCAAAAATCCGAAATCGTTGGCTTTGCGCACGCATTGTCAAACTTCAGGTTGGAGCTTAACTGCACAAGACCCTTTTAATAACATTGCGCGAACATGCGTAGAAGCGCTTGCTGCGGTTTTTGGTCATACACAATCCTTACATACCAATTCCCTGGATAAAGCCATTGCGCTTCCGACAGATTTTTCTGCTCGAATTGCGAGAAACACGCAGTTGTACATTCAATTAGAAACCGGAATTACAGACCTTGTCGATCCCTTTGGAGGTTCCTATTATCTGGAATATCTCACGAGTGAATTGGTGAAAAAGGCAAGGCTGTTAATTGCAGAAGTTGAGGAATTGGGGGGAATGGCAAAGGCAATTGAAAGTGGTTTGCCTAAATTGAAAATCGAGGAGGCTGCTACCCGCCGCCAAGCCCGAATTGATACAGGAAAAGATGGAATTGTGGGCGTGAACCGATATAAATCAGAAGAGGAAAATCCGATGAATATATTGGAGGTTGATAACACCGCTGTGCGGGATTCCCAAATCTTAAGATTACAAGCCCTGAAATCTGCACGTAATTCTGATGAGGTTCAACAATCGCTTGATGCACTAACGAATGCTGCAAAATCAGGAAATGAAAATCTCCTTTCTTTGGCCGTAGATGCAGCCCGAAAAAGAGCTACCTTAGGTGAAATTTCACTTGCCCTCGAAAAAGCATTTGGTCGATATCATGCTGAGGTGAGAGCGGTGAGTGGAGTATATTTGAGAGAATCAATGGGAAATGAAAAAGTGGTGCAAGCACGGAAGCTGGCAGATGATTTTGCTTCCAAAGAGGGCCGAAGGCCCCGAATTCTTGTTGCTAAATTGGGTCAAGATGGCCATGACCGTGGTGCCAAAGTAATTGCAACTGCTTTTGCAGATTTGGGTTTTGATGTGGATGTGGCTCCCCTTTTTCAAACTCCGGAAGAGGTCGCTAAACAAGCCTTAGAAAATGATGTACATGTGGTTGGAATTTCCAGCCTTGCCGGTGGTCATAAAACCTTAATTCCTGCATTGATTCAACAACTTAAATCTTTTGGACGCGAAGATATAAAAGTGGTTGCAGGCGGGGTGATTCCCCAACAAGATTACCCTGCACTCACAAACGCGGGAGTCGCAGAAATATTCGGACCGGGAACCATAATTGCAGAGGCTGCGATTCGGGTATTGAATACATTAGGCTAATGCGTAAGCGTACCCTTGCCATAAAAGATTACATTGAGGGAATAAAATCTGCTGACCGAAGTATTTTAGGAAAAGCATTAACCTTAGTCGAAAGCAGTCTTTTCAAAGACAAAGACCTAAGCGCTGAATTGTTGAGCGAATTGGCTAAGCAAAAGCATAAAAGTTTTCGTATCGGATTAACCGGAATTCCGGGTGTGGGCAAATCTACATTTATAGAAAACTTTGGAACCCTGCTTTGCAATCAAGGCCATAAAGTTGCCGTTCTTGCCGTTGACCCTAGCAGCCGATTTACCAAAGGAAGTATATTGGGGGATAAAACCAGAATGGAGAATTTGTCTAGAAATGAAAATGCCTTTATTCGACCTTCACCAACCGGAACCATTTTGGGAGGTGTAGGGAGTCGAACGAGAGAATCCATTCAAATATTCGAAGCCGCAGGTTATGACCGAATTTTAGTTGAAACCGTTGGGGTAGGGCAATCTGAAACTACAGTGGCCTCAATGGTTGATTTTTTTCTGCTTTTGCTTTTACCCGGTGCAGGGGATGAATTGCAAGGAATAAAAAGAGGAATTATGGAAATGGCAGATGCCATTGTGATAAATAAGGCAGATGGGGAACAACTTTCTTTAGCCCAACATGCAGCCGCAAATTTTTCTGCGGCCATTAGAATGTATCCGCCAAAAGAAGGCGATTGGTATTGCAAAGTGTTGACCTGCTCTGCCTTATTAAATCAAGGGTTGGAATTAATAAACGAAACCCTGGTTGAATTTGAAAAGAAAGCCAACGATTCAGGCGCTTTTCAACAAAAAAGAATCGAGCAAAGCAAAGAGTGGTTTCATTCATCCTTCCAATCTTTTATTCAAGATTGGATTTCTTTGGAGCCTGAATTAGCGCAGCGTTTTCAATTGGCGGAAAAAGAGGTTACCAATGGGCAAGTGCCTCCCTCGGTTGCTGCATTTCGCTTGTTTAAAGAATTGATTGATAAGGGCATTACCTTTAAATAAAAACAGAGCCCTTTTTCCTTTCCCAAAAGCAAACGTATTTTTGTAATTTCGCCCCAAAGCAAATTCATGGAAGAGGTAAAGCTAATCGCAGAAATTCTTAAATATATTCTTCCGGCATTAGCGGTCATGGGTGGTGTTTACATGACCTTGCAATATTCCCGCAAGCAAGAAGCCCAAAAAGAAAGTATGGCGATTCGTGGGCAGGCAATGTCAAAAATGGTTCCGCTAAGATTGCAGGCCTATGAAAGAGCAGTCCTTTTTTTGGAAAGGATAAGTCCTGAAAATTTGCTCATGCGCCTCGATTATAAAGGAATGAGTACCCGACAGTTTTGGAAAGAGTTGCAACTTTCTGTGCGTGAAGAATACGAGCACAATATGGCACAACAACTGTATATTTCTCCCGATGCTTGGAAGGAATTGAAGTTGGCAAAAGAAGCGGTTCTTACCTTAATCAATACCTGCGGAAAATCTACTCCCCCCAATGCACCTGCATTGGATTTGGCCCGCAAAATTTTAGTCGTCAATAAAGAAGCAGGCGATCAACAAACCCAATCAGCCATTCAATTTCTGAAAGAAGATATTCAACGCTCCTTTAAACTGATTAAATAGGAAATGAGATTCCTGGGTCTTTTAATATTGCTTTTGATTTCGGCTTGTAAATCAAGTCAAGAATTACAAGATTCTCGCTCATCTGGAAGTAATGTTGCAGTAAAAGGGGAAACGGGCCAGACCGATTCGAAAATGGATGCACTGGTTCAGCCTTATTCTAATGAAATGAATGGTAAAATGAGTGAAGTAATTGGGCAATCAGCTGATGTGTTAGAAGTAGGTGTTCCCCAAGGGAAACTTGGAAATTGGGCAAGCGATGTTGTTCTTGATTACGCAAAAGCCCATTTTGAATTTGAAGTTGATTTTGCCCTTCTCAACAATGGGGGCTTACGAAAGTCGATTCCAAAAGGCGATATTACGCTCGCCAATATCTATGAGTTAATGCCTTTTGATAATGAATTGGTCGTTCTTGAAATAAAGGGAATTTATCTCGATTCTCTTTTTTCTTATATGGCAAATTTGCTCATCAGCAAATATGAAGAGCGTTCCGTTTTCCCGATGTCAGGAATAAGAATGAGCATTCAAAAAAACAGAACCTATTTCGCCCAATTGGGTGAAGAGAATATGCTACCGGAAAAAATATACAAGGTAGTAACCTCAGATTATTTGCAAGGCGGTGGCGACAACCTTTCTTGGCTGAAAAGAGCTGAAAAGGTAATTCAAACCGGAGTGCAATTGAGGAATGTATTTATTGAAGCGGTGAAAAATGCCAAGACCCCGATTGATTCTCAAATTGATGGGCGCCTGATAATGGTCTATTAAAATGAAACGTAGGGCATTCCTCAAAAAAGCAGGTAGTATCGGCATTTTGTTGGGGGTAAGTTCCTTGCCTTTTTCTGCCTTTGCTTCCCAAGACCTGATTCAGCTTTGCATTCTGCATACAAACGATACCCATTCCCGAATTGAGCCATTCCCTTTAAGTGATTCAAAATTTCCCGGAATGGGTGGGGTAGTGGCCCGAAAGAAATTGGTTGAAAAGGAAAGGCAAATCCATAAGGAATTACTCTTGTTCGATTCTGGTGATATTCTACAAGGAACGCCCTATTTTAATTTGTTTCGGGGTGAAATCGAAATCAAGTCAATGAATGCAATGGCTTATGATGCAACAACAGTTGGGAATCACGATTTTGATGCAGGCCTGAATCGTTATGCTGAACTAGCACGCATGGCAAACTTTCCGGTTATTTCTTCAAACCTGAATTTTGAATCTACCTCCCTTGCGAAATATGCTCATCCGTATAAAATTTTTAAGAAGGGTAGAATTAAAGTCGGTGTCTTCGGATTAAGTATGCAATTAGATGGTTTGGTGGTTCCTCTACTTCGGGGCGAAACCCAGTTTATGAACCCAATTCAAATCGCAAATGAAAAAAGCGATTTCCTGAAAAATGAAATGGACTGCGATTTGGTCATTTGTTTATCTCACCTTGGATTCACAAGTCGTTTTTCAGGGCAAGCCAACGATCAAATCTTGGCTAAGGAAAGTAAGTACATAGACATTATTCTAGGAGGCCATACTCATGATTTCTTAGACACAGCCGTAAAAATGGAGAATCAACTTGGAGATCAAGTTTTGGTCTGTCAGGCGGGTCATTCCGGAATCAAACTCGGTAAAATTGAATTGTGGTTTGAGCCGGAAAATAAGAAGAGAAAAAAGCAAGAAGTTGGAGGATTAAGCGTTCTTGGCGCATAGTCTTCATTTTCAGGCAGAAAAATACATTTTAATATTGCTAATTTATTTCCCTTAATAGGCGTTTTCTCACACTTGCTTGATTATCAGCCCTAAGTATTTAAACGCTTGAAATTGAGTACCTTACGTTAGTATTATTGAAATGCTAAATCGGAGTGAAAGAAAATTAAAAATCAAGTTTTATTTCTCCTTTTTTTGGGAGAACTTTGAATCCGCCGTCCACTTTTGAAGTCTAGATTTTGTACGGAGCAAACAACCGAATCAAACAGGTACCAGAAGAATGAAAGGAGATTTTAACGAGGTATGGGCCCAGTGCCTTGAAGTCATTAAGGATAATATAAATCCTCAAAGCTTCAAGACCTGGTTCGAACCCATAAAACCCATCAAGCTTGATAAAAGCATTCTTACCATTCAAGTTCCAAGTCAATTCTTTTATGAATGGCTAGAGGAACATTACGTTTCGCTTTTGCGAAAAACAATTCGACAATATCTTGGAACCGAAGGAAGATTAGAATACTCAATTATAGTTGAGAATAATCTTGACGAAGGCAAGAAATATGCGATCAATATTCCTACCTCTGCTTTCGAATCCAATGGAAGAAATCCTGCGGTGAGTATGCCCATTCATCCCGGGCGTTCCATTCCCAATCCCTTTGTCATTCCGGGAATAAAAAAGGTTAATATCGATTCCAATCTGAATCCGTTTTACTCATTTGAAAATTTCATTGAAGGTGATTGCAATCGATTGGCAAGAGCAGCCGGGTATGCAGTCGCATCTAAGCCAGGCCAAACCGCATTCAATCCTCTCCTTATATATGGAGGCGTTGGTCTAGGAAAAACGCATTTGGTGCAAGCCATTGGCAACGAGGTTAAATCCCAGTTTCCAAATAAAATTGTGTTGTATGTTTCCTCAGAGAAATTCATCAACCAATTTGTGGATGCCATTAAGAATAATACCGTAAACGACTTTATTAGTTTTTACCAGTTAATCGACGTGTTGCTGGTAGATGATATTCAATTCTTGAGTGGAAAGGAAAAAACCCAAGACCATTTCTTCCACGTCTTTAATCACCTTCACCAGGCAGGTAAGCAAATTGTGCTTACCAGTGATTGTGCACCCAAAGATATGAAGGGCATTGAAGAGCGCCTATTGAGTCGATTTAAGTGGGGATTATCTGCCGACTTACAATCGCCTGATTATCAAACCCGGGTTTCCATCCTCAAAAATAAAATGTACAAAGATGGAATTGAGTTGCCCGATGAAGTAATTGAATACGTAGCCCACAATATCACCACAAATGTGCGTGAACTTGAAGGGGCGCTGATTAGTCTATTGGCCCAGTCTTCTTTAAATAAAAAAGAAGTGGATTTGGACCTTGCCAAGCAAATGTTGAAAAATTTCATCAAGAATGTCAGCAGAGAAATTTCAATTGAGGCCATTCAAAAGTTGGTATGTGAGCACTTAAATGTGCCCCAAGAATTGTTGAAGGCAAAAACCCGCAAAAGAGAAATTGTTCAGGCTAGGCAGATTTCAATGTATTTCGCTAAAGAGCTTACAAAATCATCCCTCAAAAATATTGGATTACATTTTGGTGGCCGTGATCACTCAACCGTGATTCACGCCGTACAAACGGTAAACGATTTGGTTTCAATCGATAAAGAGTTTCGCAAAAATATCGACGACATCAAAAAGAAGATAAATTTGAGTCTTACCTAATACAGGGCCTTCGGGCCCTGTTCTTTTAATGCCGACAACAAAAAAAAATATTCAATTTTTAGACTTCCAAGCTCCTTTTTTGAGGAGAGTTCAATTTTTTACTTTTCTCTTGTTGGTACTTTTATCCTCCTGTTCCGGAAAGAAAGGCCCTGCTCATCCCCTCCTAGGAACCTGGTCATCTGTTCGGCCCAATATTGAAACAACCTATGTTTTTGATGATAAAGGAACCTGTGTCTGGATATTTAACGGAATTACAGGGAAAGATTCTTTTAAACTCAATTACGAAGTAATCGATACCCTTAGCCCTAAATCGATTGAACTTAAAGGATTTGAACGAGGCCCTTTGCAAGGAATGGTTCTCTTCGGCATATATGAAGTATTTGGAGATTCAATGCGGCTCGACTTTGAGCCGAGAGATAAATTAAATCCCATTCATCTCAAGATGTTTCGACCGGGTGAAACAGTTATATTCTTGAAAGGGAAATAATACCTGTATTTCCTTTATTCTATTTCCACATTCACCACCTTTTTTCTGCCTTTTTTGTCAAGCAAAAAACGCTCTCTATACAGCATAAAGGCGGTATTTCCCACATCATCCAAGAAAACATAGTTAAATCCTGCGGTCATAATTGCACCAATTCCAGGTATTCGCGTTACGGCCCATCGTGACAATAATTGTTTAATAATTTCATTGATGAGAACTTTGCTCACTTGAATGGCAGCATTTTTTGAAACGGAAGTGGCTGCAAAATCATGATTTGATTTTTGAATGAGCTCTGAATTATATTCCATTTCAAAATCTTTCAACTCCAACAAGCCTTTTGTCTTTTCAACTTTGTTTGGGGAAGTTGCAATTTTGAATACCCGAAGAGCAAATGCGGTTTCATATTCCTTGCTGGCTTCATCCTGATTTTCAGCGCCTATTCCATATCCGTAACACAAAGAAATCTGGTGCACCTGCCGCATGCACAAAAGAAATAATGCAGGTAAATCAGCCATAAAACCTGCCCAGCCAATCAGTCCTGCCCCAAATCCTTCGGCAGCGGCCAGTTGTTTATTTACTTTAATAAATTTTTCGGCAACGTGGTCGAGGTCGTGAATGGAGGCTTTTTTGAGTTGAAGAATGGTCTCCGCATCAATTTCAAATTCTTTTGTCGCCTTAATTACATCGGCCTCGCTTACCGTCCATTCAGAAATATTTCTGATTTTTTCAGATAGGGATTCTGAAACATTTCCAAGGCTACCTTTAATATCATCAGGTATTAATTTGTCTGCAGCCCAAACCAAAGGTCTGGAAAGCGTGTGCGTAGCGCGAGTTACAAAGCCGGGATCATCTGCTTTCCAAATATCGACGTCGTTCAGAATTTTTTCTTCTGCGGAATTTAGTTTTGCCATAAGGGTAAATGTATGTTTTCTACCGTATTTTGGAAAAAAGGTTGCATAAATAGTTTGGGCAACTCAACCCGAAAAAGTATTGATTTTTTTCCTTTATTCCATGGGGTAAAGGGAAAAAGCCTACGTTTTGAGCTTCTTGCCTTTACAAAGTAGGCAAAAGCATGAAAAGAGCAAAATGATTCAAAATTGGAAAATACCCTTTGGCTTGTGAAAAACTCTAGTC
>JAYSVQ010000370.1:0-1565 GCA_043718485.1 Bacteroidota bacterium | reverse complement strand
GGCGATCAATGAAATTGTGCGCTGCGAATCGCACAGCAATTACACTTTATTTCATCTCACAAAAAACCGCAAGATATTGGTTACCAGAACCTTAAAGGAGTTTGAAGATATTTTGGTTGATTATGATTTCCTGCGAATCCACCACAGCCACCTCATCAACATGGAATTCCTGAAGGAATTTGTGAAATCCGATGGCGGCTATGCAATCATGACCGACGACAGCCACGTGCCTGTTTCGACGCGGAAACGCGAGGTTTTGATGAAGAGGCTCGCGGAAATGTGAGATTAGATGTTAGTATTTAGATGCTGGATATTAGACGTTTAGCCAGGCCTTATTTATGAAAAAAATTGGTTTTGAAATTTAACCACATAGGCCACAAAGAAGCGTAGCTTCAAACAAAAGTACCTTTAGGTACGACAATTTGGTAGTAGTCGTTAATTTCCAATCATTATAGTGCCGTTAGGTACGACATTTAATCAGCATTCCGGATAGCCATTTTGCTTAAAAATGTCATCCCTAAAGGGATTTTCGCTCATTTTGATATTTTTTTCTACCAAAATGTCATGCCTAAAGGCATTTGATTTTGTCGCAAAAAAAACGACAAAATTCGAAGAAGTAGCACCAAGTTTTCCGCAGAGGTCGCAAAGCATAATCTGGGATTATCTCTGAGTTCTCTGCGTTGGGCATTTGCGCTCTCTGCGGTTAAATTTATCATCATTTTCCTTAAAAAACGACATTGATCTGCCTATCTCAAGTACCGATCCGGAAAATACCTTCCGGATTGAAAATAAAATATTGGAAATGCTTATGTGGTTGGGATTCAAAACCTTGAAAAAAGCATTTGAAACCCATCCGCGATAGCAAGGCCTAAAATTAACAAAGAATTTGGTTGTAGCATGTCAAAAAATATTATATTTGCGCCGATAATAGGAAAAATAAGACTGAAATTTACTTATTTACGATAGTTTCAACCTAAAATAAAGTTAAATGTCAAGCATTTCAGAAAAAGTAAAAAACATTATCGTTGACAAACTGGGTGTTGATAAGACAGAAGTTACCGACGCAGCAAGTTTTGCAAACGATTTGGGTGCCGATTCTCTGGACACAGTTGAGTTGATCATGGAATTTGAAAAGGAATTCAACCTGAGCATTCCTGATGAGGCTGCTGAAAAAATTGTTACCGTAGGTGATGCAATCACTTATCTAACCAACAACGCAGGTTAATTTCAAATAAAAAACTTCATGAGTGGAAGGAGAGTTGTAGTAACGGGCCTGGGAGCCGTTACTCCATTAGGTAATGACATATCCTCTTATTGGGAAGGTCTGAAAAATGGGGTGAGCGGTGCAGCAGGAATTACCAGATTCGACTCATCAAAGTTCAGGACAAATTTCGCCTGTGAAGTAAAGGGCTTCGACCCTGAAAATTATTTTGACAGAAAGGAATCCAGGAAAATGGATCCTTTCTGTCATTATTCTATTGTATCTGCCGATCAGGCTATTGCAGATTCGGGAATCAATCTCGATAGCGTTGACAAAACCCGCATCGGTGTCATTATGGGGTCCG
>JAYSVQ010000369.1:0-1566 GCA_043718485.1 Bacteroidota bacterium | reverse complement strand
AAGCCGTTAGTGGAAAGAGATTTTCATTGGCGGTGCGGGAGGGGATTGCCTTAAAAGCAGGTTCAAAGGGGGGTGATGCACAGTCGGGTAATCAGAATGACAGCGGTTACTAAACTATTGAAATTTTTTAACATTTAAAATCAATATTTTATGCACTCAATTAAACCCATTTTTATGATTGTTACGTTTGCCCAGCTCCTTTGTGGAGTAAAGGCTTTGAGCGCACAAACCCTTCCTAATCTGCCTTTTCTCGAAAAAACAGACCCTCAGGGATTCCTTTTTTTCCAAGATGGTAAACTGCAACAAGGGTCATGTTTCAATTCTTTGCGGGATAGCCTGTTTAAAAATAATCAGAATAAAGCGAATGAACGTATATATAGGAGGTAAAAGGCAATAGAGTTTCAAATGGTGGAACAAGTTGAAAAACCACCTAAAAAAAAGAGTAGGCAAAAACTTTATTTCAATTATTATGAAAACAATTTCTTTTTTTATCCTTGCCCTTTGCTTTTTAAGTTTTTCGTGTGAAAAGGAAGTAATCCCATTAAAAGGTTCAGATTCTGCTTTTTCGGTTAGAAAAATTGATTTCTCGGAAATCACAATTTACAATATTGGGGACTACCATAATCAACAGTTAGATTTGGCCTATCGAGACCTGAAATTTCTGGTGGAAAACAAAGGAGTGAACAATGAAAGTTTAAGGGAGGTTGTGATTAAAAATTCATTGGGTGAAATTGATAATTCAATCCCAGAAAAAATCGAATTAGAGAAATTCGTTAATTGGTTCTATAGTGAGAAATGGATTGGGCGTGAAGAAAAAGAGAGACAAGGTGAAATCATTGAGATATTATCTGATTCAAAAAAATATTCCATTAGCTTGAAGGAATTCTTTGAAATCACCTTTTTGAGTATTGAATCCATAGTTGATTTGGAAGCAAAGGATAAACTGTGTCAAGATTTATTAAATTTAGCCACCCAAACCTTAAATGGCCAGGAGTGGGAATTCGCAATTGCCTCAATTAATGTTTATAGCAGCTCGGTGGATTATTGGAGTGAAAAAATGGCTGATTGGGCAGCATTGGGGAATGGTCAAGTTTACCCCTCATTCGGGCCTTTGGCTCAAGCAGATTTAGCGGGAGCGGTTGCTGGTGGTCTTTACGGTTCTCTCGGCGGCACGGTTGTTTTGCCAGTTTTAGGAACTGTTTCCGGTTGGGTCTCTGGTGCAATTTCAGGAGGATGCATTGCCTCTATCTCAACTGGTGTAGGAATGATTCTGAGTAGATGGTTTTAATTAAGGTGATACAATTATGAAAAGAAAAATAGTGTACAACGGCATGATTCTTTATTTTTTGAGTACATCATCTATGTGGTGCGTGGAAAGATTTTCGTCAATTCAGAATTATTCACCAAGGGAAATAGCAAGAGAAATATGTATAATCGTTGCTATTATTGCCATTTGTTTTTTCTTTTCTTGGTTTAGTATAAAAGTTTTGAAAATTCGGAGAGCTAAATGATTTGAAAAAAGATAAGCGAGTCGGTTGTCTAAAAAATCGGCTCGCTATTTTTTTT
>JAYSVQ010000368.1:0-1569 GCA_043718485.1 Bacteroidota bacterium | reverse complement strand
GGCCTTTGCTGAAGAATGCGGGCGAAATAAGCTGAATACTATTCTCGTTGCGCGCTCAGCAGATTTACTTCAATCCCTTTCAAGTCAATTGAGTCAACAATTCTCGACTGTTAATCATATTTTCGTCGCCGACTTGAGCCAAAATGCAGATATAGAAAGGCTCATTCTTTTCATTGAAAAACTGAATCTCAAAATTGGGGGAATCATAAATAATGCAGGAATTCCGGCTTGGGGTAAATTTCATGATCTCAGCTTAAGCCATCAGGAGGATTTGATAAATTTAAATGTGCTGGCGCCCATTCGCTTAACCCATTCTCTTCTGGTGAATATGGCCGAAAATGCACCTTCTTTTATTCTCAATGTTTGCAGCACGGCTGCATTTCACCCCTTGCCTATGATGGGCGTTTATGGGGGTAGCAAGGTCTTTTTAGGCAATTGGAGTCTTGCCCTTCGCCTTGAGTTGAAGTCAAAAAAAATTAATGTTTGTGCATTTTACCCCGGGCCAACCCATAGTTCTTTGCCGGGTGTAGATGAATTGGTCAATAGAGCCGGGCGATTAAATATGCGCGCAAGTTTCGTTGCTAGAAGAGGGCTGAGCTCGGCATTAGCGGGTTCTGCGTATTGCATTCCGGGTGTTATGAATAAAATTCATTTTGTGTTAAGCCGAATTGCACCTATTTCCATTAGCTCCCGCATTGCAGCCTGGTCGCTTAGAAAAGGCAAGTAGCCCTAATCTGTTTCTCACTTTATTTCAATCTTTGAAACATTTGATGAAACGTAGATTGATTTTTAATACGCCATTTTTAATTTAAAATAGCCGTTTTTTCATATTTTTTCATATTTTTTATTCAAAAAACCTTGTCATTGACTTTAGTTTTTAGGATAGGTAAAGGTTTTTGCGTACCCCATCTTTGTTTCAGAACAATGAAAAAACAATACCTAAAAAAATGGAGGCAAATATGACAACGCAAAAAATCAAAGCCTTGCTGCTTGTGAGCACTTTCTTCTTCTTTCTTGGAACACTTTTTACCCTAAGTTATTTACTCTCTTAAACGCCCCTCTTTTTCCCTAAAGAACGCTTGTTAGGCCGCAAAAAAACGGTAAAAATGGTGCCTGTAAGCCCATATTTGCCCGGCAAAAATGGAAGTTTAGATTTTTTATAGCTGATTCCCTTTCGGAGGCCCAACATTGGGCCTCCTGTTTTTTACCGAGCCATTCGTCCAGAGAAACTAACCATTGGGGATAAAAATCAAAATATGACTACCTGTACAACAACATTTTCACTTATCTTCACGTCTAAGTGCTAATACGCCAACCTATACGCATTTATACAGAAAGCAAATTTAACAGTTATGAAAGCACAATCATTAAGAGGGGTTAGACGCCCTGAAGAAAAGGCTAAGCCTCAAGTGTACAAAGTTCTTGCTCTAATTGCAGTATTATTCCTTTTTGTCGGAGTAATGTTGTTCATCAGCATGAAGTTCGCCTAAATCAATTGGTCTTAAAATTTCTGCTGATTCAAAAGTAGAATTGTTGACCCTTGTTGAAATGGGATTGCATGTCAGCAAA
>JAYSVQ010000367.1:0-1569 GCA_043718485.1 Bacteroidota bacterium | reverse complement strand
AACCTAATTCATGGATTTCGTTTCCGGTGATAAAGTTTCTTATAGCTTCAGCAGAAATAACGAGCGAGGCAAGAATGATGCAAGCGCCTTCAAATCCTGCAGCGAAAAATTCAACCTTGCCATGGCCATAAGGGTGGTTTTTATCGCGGGGTTGCCTTGAAAAGTAAATGCTGAATAAGGCAAATGCACCTGAAACCACATTTATGATGGATTCGAGCGCATCGGTAAGAATAGAGGTTGAACCCGTTCGATACCAAGCAAAAAATTTAAGGCTCATTAACAAGATACCACCTGCTAAGACCCAAGCCATTAATTTCACCGGCTTATTACCTGAGGCGACTTGGTGCATTTTGTTAACTGGGCAAACGATAATAAAGGTGAAATCCGGCGAATGCGCCCACTGTACACGCAGTGAAACTGAGCAGTGCATAGGTTATCGCAAGTGCAATTTTGCCTTCTTGCATGAGGGCCATATTTTCAAGACTAAAGGTTGAAAAGGTGCTGAGTCCGCCACAAAATCCAGTTAAAAGCAACCATTTCGGCCATTCTGTTTCTGAATGTTGAAAAAGAAATGCGGCTAAGATGCCGGCCAAAAAACTGGCAATAAAGTTGGAAACCAAGGTTGCCAGGGGTAAAGAATCTGATGGGCTTTTTATCCAAACTGAAATTAGGAATCGCAACAAGCTACCCAAACCCCCACCGATAAAAATAAATAACAACTTGCTCACCGATTAATTTTTTGTGCTAAGCTTTCTACTAAAACATCACCTGTCATTTCTTCAGGTATTGGAATGCCCATAAGGGTCAAAATAGTCGGCGCGATGTCGCCTAATTTTCCCTCTTTTGAAAGTAGGCTAAAGTTTTTTTCTTTTTGGAAAAGAATGAAGGGAACCAAAGCAGTTGTGTGCGCCGTATTTGGGCTTCCATCGGGATTCTTCATTTTATCTGCATTTCCATGGTCAGCAGTTATAAGTACAGAATACCCATTTGCAATTGCGCATTCAGATACCACCTGATTGCATGCATCCACGGTTTCACAGGCCAGAATGGCGGCTTCCCAAACACCTGTGTGGCCAACCATATCGGGATTTGCAAAATTGAGGCAAATGAAATCAGTGTCACCCTTTTTTAATTCCTTAAGAATGGCATCCCGAATATCATGCGCACTCATTTCCGGTTTTAAATCATAGGTAGCTACTTTAGGTGAGGGACAAAGAATTCTTTTTTCACCCGGGTAGGGAACTTCTCTGCCTCCGTTAAAGAAAAAAGTAACATGTGGGTATTTCTCTGTTTCTGCAATGCGAATTTGACTTTTTCCTTTTTGAGAAAGGATTTCACCCAAGCCTTTTTTTACATCTTCCTTTTCAAAGAGCACCGAAAGGTTTTTAAAATTCTCATCATACTTAGCCATGCAGACAAAGTGTAAGGGAAGGGGAGCAAGATTGTATTCATGAATTGCATCTTGCGTCATGACCATGCTCAGTTGACGTGCCCGATCGGTTCTGAAATTGAAATACAAAACGGCATCCCCTTCTTGAATGAGGTGGGGCTTCTCATCTGTTGGAACAA
>JAYSVQ010000366.1:0-1569 GCA_043718485.1 Bacteroidota bacterium | reverse complement strand
AGAAATTCAACCGCGTCAAATAAACCTTTTGCCTTCCTTAGGCACGCCTGATTTGGCCCAATACCTTCAAGTATTGCCGGGGGTAGTAAATACAGGCGACCAAGGCGGACAAATATTCGTGCGCGGGGGCACCCCAATTATGAACATGGTTTTGATGGATGGCGCAATTATTTACTCTCCCTTTCACAGTATCGGCCTTTTTTCTGTTTTTGATACCGATTATTTGAGAGGAGTAGATGTGTATTCGGCGGCTTTTCCTGCGCAATATGGCGGTAGGGTTTCGAGTATTATGGATATCAAAACCCGAAATGGAAATTTTACAGGGTATCATGCAAAGGCGCATGTTAACCCGGTTACCTCTGGTTTTTTAGTGGAAGGCCCTATAGTTCCGAAAAAGAATAAAGAAACATATGGAGGCAATAGTTTTATTCTTTCTGTGCGGGAATGCCATTTGAACAAGACAAGTCCGAAATTGTACAATTACGTTCCTGATAGTGCGGCATTGCCATATCAGTTTTTGGATATATATGGAAAGACAACCTTTTCAGATGGGGGAAATTTCCTTCACCTTTTCGGTTTTTCACATAATGATAAGGTAAACTATCAATTCCCCGCCAACTATATGTGGAATTCCTGGGGTGGGGGGTCCAATTTCAGGCTGTTGCCTGGCAATGCAAATACGATCATCTCCGGAAATTTTGCCTATTCATCTTTTAAATCCGGCTTGCAATCGGTGTCAGAAAATTTCCCCAGAAGCAGTGCCATAAATGGTTTTAATGGTGGCCTCGCTTTTAGTTACATGTTGAACAAAGTGGATGAACTATCTTATGGGGTGAGCCTTTTGGGATTTAAAACCGATTATCGGTTTACCAACGCGTTTGGACTCATTACTTCTCAAACCTTCAACAATACTGAGTTAGCCGGCAACGTTAGGTACAAAAAAGTATTCCGCGTATATAAACCAAGCCTTACCCAATCTATTGATTCTTTATTTGACAGAATGGTGCTTGAACCCAGCCTAAGGGCACATTATTATAACGATCACGGTTACATTTCATTTGAGCCCCGGTTCAGAATGAAATATAATTTATCGAGGATTAGCTTCACTTTTGCTGCCGGTTTGTTTTCACAAAACCTTATGGCTGCAACTTCAGACCGTGATGTAGTCGCTCTTTTTCAAGGATTTTTAGCGGCACCTCCTAATCTTTACGGGCAAATAAAAAGCCATGCATTACAAACCGCAGGGCACTTATTGGGCGGTATTGAAATGGAGTTAATTAAAAATTTAGAAACCTCCGTTGAGGTTTGGTACAAAGATTTTTCACAATTGACTAATGTGAATCGCGATAAACTCTTTCCAACAGACCCCGATTTTATTACCGAAACCGGGCTTGCCTATGGCATAGACCTTTTGGCGCGATACGAAAAGAAAGATTGGTATTTGTATGCTACCTATGGTTGGATGAAGGTTTCACGAGACAATGGAACCCAAGTGTACCCTCCAATTTTTGACCGCCGCCACAATGCAAATTTAGTGGTCGCATGGAAGCATAACAAGGTGGGTGCAGG
>JAYSVQ010000365.1:0-1570 GCA_043718485.1 Bacteroidota bacterium | reverse complement strand
CCCTCGATAAAAACTATACGGCCATCGTCAACAAAAAGGGTTTCATGCCGCATATTGTTGATTTCAATACCACGGTAAATGCAGGCCAAAAGGTAATGGAGATCAACGCAAATCTTGAGAATAAGCCCTACATTTTTCTCTCTGGTTTGGTCTCCGAAGAATCAAACGGAAAGGAAACGGCCGGGGCAAGACTACACTTTTTGGAGGTTGGTTCGCATGAAGAGGTTAGCTCTACCATTACCCGCAGCGATGGTTTGTTCCATACTGTAATTACGCCCGTTCACGATTACAGCATGATTGTTTCGGCTCAGGGTTATTTCTCGAGTCGGGTTCACCTGAAACCAGACGACACAATCCACGCATCGATTATGACAAAAAATGTGGGCCTTATTCCGATTGATACAGGAACCATTATTAAAGTCCTTTACTTTGCCTATAATGAATCTAACTTAAATGAATTGGGCAAAAGTGACCTTGATGAAATTGGTTATTTTTTAGAAGCGAATCCGCACATTGCGGTTGAGTTGAGCGCACATACCGATAGCCGAGGCAGTCAGGGCTACAACCTTCCCCTTTCTGACCGCAGGGCAAAAGCCGCAGTTGATTATATCGTTTCCAGGGGCATTGTTGACACGCAAATTCATTCCAAGGGCTATGGCGAAATTCGTCTGGTGAATCATTGCAGTGATGGAATAGAATGCACAGAAGAGGAACATACCCTTAACCGCCGTGCTGAAGTTAAGGTTACCCAAAACAACCTCAATTCTTCCTCACGTCCCGTGGCTCAAAAATGAGTTTCTGGGGAATTATTCTCCTTGCAAGCCTCCTGTATTTAATCATTGGATTAAGCCTGTATTTGTTTCAGGAAAAATTTCTCTTTCACCCAGAGCAGCTCGACACAGACTTTGATTTCAAATACCCTGATTCTGATTTTGAGGAATTGTTTTACACGCCCAAAACGGGCATTACTATCAATGCCCTGCATTTTAAGTGCAATGCGCCTAAAGGCATGATATTGTATTTCCATGGCAATACGCGCAGCATAAAAGGCTGGGGAAAAATAGCCGGAGATTTCACTTCCCGAAATTGGGAGGTGCTCATGTTAGATTACAGAGGCTTTGGAAAAAGCACCGGTAAACGCAGCGAATACGGCATTAAAAACGATGCACAGTTTGTTTATAATGCGCTCGAAAAGGTATGGGGAGAGGAGAGAATTATTGTCTATGGTCGCTCTATGGGCACGGGCTTCGCTTCTAAAATTGGTTCCAACAATCATCCCTTGAAATTGATTTTAGAAGCCCCATATTATTCAATGCTGCATACCTCACGCAGGTTTTTGTTCTTTTTTCCGGTGGCTTATTTGTTAAAGTATAAAATCAAGACCTATCATTGGTTAAAATATGTGCATTGCCCCATCCTCATTATACATGGAAAAAAGGATTTCCTAATTCCCTGGCGGGCGAGTCAGAAACTTGCTGCCATCAAACCAGAATTAACTGACTTTGTGTTAATCGAAGCCGCCGGCCACAATAACCTTCGTGATTTTCCTGAGTATTTTGAGGTTTTGGAT
>JAYSVQ010000364.1:0-1580 GCA_043718485.1 Bacteroidota bacterium | reverse complement strand
GCCATTCAGATGCCGATGTGCTTTTGCATGCCATTTGTGATGCGCTTTTAGGGGCGGCGGGACTCAGAGATATTGGTTATCATTTTCCGGACACCGACCCGGCTTTTAAAAACATCGACAGCAAGATTTTGATTCGACAAACTTGGAACTTAGTAAAATCAAAAGGTTTTCAATTCGGTAACCTGGATTGTACTTTGGTTGCAGAAGCGCCAAAAATAAACCCGCATATAGAAGCCATGAAATTGTGCATCGCCAGTTTATTGGAAACTGAAATTGGAAATATTGGAATTAAAGCCACAACAAACGAAAAAATGGGTGCAATAGGACGTGAAGAAGGAATCGCCGCCTATGCGGTGACCTTACTTTTCTCTTGATTTGATTTAACATCTAGCCGGTTTTCTAAATGATACCCCTCTGTTTGAGACCGCAGGGCATAATACAAAACCGAATAAAAAATTGAACTCAATGGCATGTAAACTAAAATCACAGCGCCAAATCCACCAAAAAAAGTAAGAAAAAAAACAAACCTAGGGAAAAGGGTTTCCGATATGGCTAATCCGCTTATATTATTTCCCATAAAAAGGTAAACCAAGAGTTCAGAAATCAAGAAAAAAAGGACAACGAAAGAAAACAGAAAGGCGAGCAAAATCAGCACCCAAAGTCCGGCGCTTAGGGTAACGAGCGAAAAATTTTTTTGTGCTAACTGCATATTTCGTCCTAAGGCTGTGAAAAAATTTTTGCCTTCTTCAATAGAAATAGCGGCTGTTAATCCGGTGAAAAAAGCATTCAAGCCTGCGTAAAAAAAAATTAATGCAATCGCCCCTATAAAAGGAATAAAAACCACAATAAACGAAAGTCCGCTTACTAAAATCACAAGCGCCCAGCCAATTAGGCGGGTAATTAAATATTGAACACTCAAAAAAGAAAATGAAAATCGGGTTGCCTTCCACCAATTTATTTCATTGTTCTGCACCAGTTTGCTCGTAAATGCTTGCATAGCGATATCTGCACATACTGAAGGCAAGGAAATGAGCGCAAAAAACACGGCGAGATCGGCAGAAAAATAGTCTGTATAACCGGGACCAAAATCAAATGCCAAAACCCCTGAAAAGATTAAACCCGCCATAACAATAAAGGGTAACCCAAAAGCGGCGAGGTTAATCATCATATAGGAATAAAACTTGTTTTTGAAAACCCAAAAACTTCGGTCCAAAATATCTGAAACCGTTAATATTCCAGGAATGTCGGTGCCCTTAAACATGGTCAAGTAAAAAGGGGTTTAGCTTCCTTTCTCTACCTAATGTTGTGTTTGGGCCATGGCCCGAACAAACTTGCACAGCATCCCCAAGCGGAAAAAGAGTTTTGAAAATTGAATTCATCAAAACCGAATGCGAGCCTCCCGGAAAATCGGTTCGACCTATACTATCATAAAAAAGCACATCTCCACTGATTAACACCTTAGATTCAGAATGGAAAAAAGCTAAATGGCCGGCAGTATGACCTGGAACGAAAAGAGAGTCTAAACTTGTATTTCCAAACTCGATTTTTTGACCGGCTTCTATCCAGGAATCCGGCTCAGG
>JAYSVQ010000363.1:0-4530 GCA_043718485.1 Bacteroidota bacterium | reverse complement strand
CCAGATTTGAAAGGTTAGAAAAAATTACAGGCAAAAAGATGATACTTCAAGATGAGGCGGATCCAAATAAATTTGAATTCTATGTTGAAGATAATCCTGAACTAGAACTAAAGCGATTGGATCACCGACACCATGCAATGGATGCTTTAATTATTGCAGCAACCACAAAAGAGCACATTCGGTATTTAAATTCACTTAATGCGGTTGACAATGATGCAGAACTACAACAAGTCAAACGTGCTTTGGTTAAGGGCAAAATCAGAGAATTTAATTTACCTTGGGAAGGTTTCACAAAAGAAGCCAAAGACAAATTAAATGAAATCATTGTAACCTTTAAAACAAACCAGAAAATTGTCAGTAAACCTAACAATCGCTATTTAAAGTGGTTTCAGAAGTCTGACGGTACCTGGGAGAAAAAAACGGAATACCAATTGCCAAATAAAAAATGGATAGCTGTTAGGAAATCTATGTTTAAGGAGCCAATGGGGGTAATACACATTAAAGAAATTCATGAAAAACCCTTCAAAACCATAGGCGAGAAAATGGGAATAGTTAAACTTCAAATGACCCGAAGGGCAGCCCAAAACACGCCAACACAAAAATTTACAAGCTATATTTACGATAAGAATACACGGGAAATTGTTAATAATATCATTGAACTTTCAGGGGGTAATCTTGAATCATTAGAGAAATACCTAAAAAAATCAAAACCAATCGATGCCGAGGGTAAAGAAATTGAAAAGGTTAGAATTGCAGTCTTTACTGAATTCGCAGCAAAAAGGATAGAGGTAAATAATACTTTTGACCTTAAAAAAATCAACACGCTGCCGTATGCGAAACAGGGGAAATCTGTAATTGGAAATTTACTAAAGGCTCATTTAAATAGTCCCGAATATGACAACCTGCCTTCACTTGCATTTGAAGGCGAAGGTCTAGAAGCCTTAGCAAATAAAAATGGAGGTAGACCTATAAAAAAAGTTACACGGACGGAGGAAAAAAGTTCTGAAAGCAAATTTAAAAACAAATATATTGAAGTTGATGCAGGTAGCAATGCTTTTTTCATTATTTACGAAAATGAAGAAACGAATGAAAGGGAAGAGTATTTTACGTTATCCACCCATAAGGCAATAGAGAATATTGTAAATGGTCAACCCCTCGCAGAAAAAAGAATGGGTTATAGAACAATTATTCTTTCACCAAATGATTTGGTATATGTTCCAACAACCGAGGAACTAAAAAAATTGAATGATGGGACAAAATCACCAATTGATTTCAATAATAAAAAAAATATTGCAAGCAGAACTTATAAAATGATTAGTAGTTCAGGTAAACAATGCTTTTTTACCCCTTCAATAATTTCTAAAGCTGTAATTACACCTTTAGAACTTGGAGTAAATAATAAAGCTGAAAGAGCTTGGGATGGAAACTTGACATACGAATTGAACAGCAAAGGAAAGCCAACAAGAACGGATTCTGGTTCAATAATAAAAGAAATTTGTATAAAAATACGAATTGACCGACTTGGAAATTTCAAACCAATGAAAGATTAAAATATTACGATTCTTGGAATCAAATAATATTTTGCCTTTAGGGCCCCTGCCCTTTCCTTTTACTTTTTGTAAATTGCCGGTTATTGCATTTATGCCAATAGAATCACTCCTATCTACCCGCCTCACCGCCATAGTGGAACAAGTCAAGCAAATGGGATTGGGCGAGAGGGTTGATTTTGAAATTTTCAACCCCATTGCGATTGTGCATCACAGCAGTACGATTGAGGGAATTGCGATTAGCCTTGAAGAGAATCAGACGCTGATCATGGATGGGACAAGTGCTAAGCGTAGGTTCTCCCTCCTTTTTTTTCCTCCAAATTAAAAGAAATGACAGAAATTCAATCAGAAGAAAACAATTCGCTAAATGAGCCCAGCCTACCCTATGCCCAACCCAAAATTCGTGTTTTCCATTCTTTCGAAGAGCAAGAAGAATATGAATTTCGGGAAATGGCAAAACGTAGCGGTTTAGAAATTCTTAGCCAAATGCGAGGTTTTATAAACATTGCCTATGGAATGCATGGATATGATCCGGCCCATTTACCCACCGTTCATTCTTTTCGCATTGTGAAATTGAACACTGAATAATCATGAATATTTTTGACGACTATACCAGAAAAGTCATTGTGGAATTGAATAAAGCAGGTGCAATTTACCTGATAGTTACTTTTGCAAATTGCCGGTTATTGCATTTAAGCCAATAGATTCACACCTATCTACCCGCCTCACCGCCGTAGTGGTGCAATTCAAGCAAATGGGATTGGGCGAGATCGTTGATTTTGAAATTTTCAACCCCATAGCGATTGTACATCATAGCTGTGCAATAGAAGGGTGTACCCTCAGCATGGAAGAGACCCAGACCTTGATCATGGAGGGAATTACAGCTAAAGGAAAACCCATGGCACATCACCTGATGGTACAGAACCATTTTGCTGCGCTCAGGTTTGTGATTTCAGCGGCAAAAAAAAAGCGCGAAATTACGCCAGCGTTTTTGCAGGAAATCAATGCCCTTGTCAATAAAAATACAGGGCAAATCCGTAATACCGCATTGGGCGTATGTGATGATACCAAAGGCGATTTCAAACTTGGAAACGTTAGGGCAGACAGCGCTTATTTTGCAAATTATGATAAGGTGCTGCCCATGACCCAAGATTTATGTAGTCAACTCCAAGCAAGGCAAACCGGATTTGATTCGGGTGCAGGGAATACCCCTATTGCTGATTTAAACGCATTGAGTTTTTACGCACATTATTATCTGGTGAGCATTCACCCTTGGTTTGATGGAAACGGACGAAGTTCAAGACTCTTGATGAACTATATACAAGCCTATTATGAACTGCCATTATCACTTGTATTTGCGGATTCCAAGGCAGAATATATTGAGGCACTGAATAAAAGCAGGGCCGGTGAGCATACAAATCCCTTTCTCACATTTATGTTTGAACAGCAAATTCGTTATTTACAGGCTGAAATCGAAAAATATAACCATAGTAAAAAGGGCTTTTCGTTTTTGATTTGATTCTGGCATTGAAATTGTAAGGCATGGCATAGACAAAAACTTACAATCTTTATTTCTGTATGATAAAGCGTACCCTTTATTTTGGCAACCCTGCTCGTTTGAGTACAGAAAACGAGCAATTACGGGTTGAAATCATTACAAAAGACGAAACAGGAAAAGAGGAAAGGACAACGAAATCCGTTCCCATAGAGGATATAGGTGTAGTCGTACTCGACCATTGGCAAATTACCATTACACATGGTGTATTATCCCGATTAATGGCAAATAATGTGGCTTTGATTGCTTGTGATGATACCATGCACCCGGCAGGATTAATGATGCCCCTTTCGGTAAACACGGTTCAAAGCGAGCGTTTTCAAGATCAAATTTCGGCAACCGAGCCTTTGAAAAAACAACTCTGGCAACAAACGGTAAAGGCAAAAATAAAAAATCAGGCAAGGGTGTTAGAAATGCTCAATAAACCCTTTGAGCCGCTAATGAAATGGGCAGAGGACGTAAAATCAGGGGATGGTGAAAATCATGAAGCGAGGGCGGCGGCGTTTTATTGGCGGCACATCTTTGCACCGAAATTAGATTTTTTTAGAAACCGAGGGGGCTTACCCCCCAACAACCTATTGAATTATGGCTATGCGATTCTGCGTGCCTGTGTCGCCCGCAGTTTAGTCGCCTCCGGATTATTGCCCACCTTGGGAATTCACCACCGCAACAAATACAATGCCTATTGCCTTGCCGATGATATTATGGAACCCTATCGGCCCTTTGTCGATTTTCTGGTAAATGAAATCATGGAAACAGGGCTTGAAATTGAGGAACTGAACACAGACCTTAAAAAAGAACTTTTGCAAATTCCGGTATTGGATATACTCATCAACGGGGAGCGGAGCCCCTTAATGGTCGGGCTGCAACAAACAACGGCCTCATTGGCAAAATGCTATGAGGGCATTGAGCGAAAGCTCATCTATCCTACTTTTCCTGATGATCAGGCTTAATCAATACAGAATCATGTGGGTAATGGTATTTTTTGATTTGCCTGTAGTTGAAGTTAAGGAGAAGAAAATCGCAGCCCGCTTTCGTAAAGATATTATGGCTGATGGATTTGCCATGTTTCAATACTCGATTTATGTGCGGCATTGCGCCAGCCGTGAAAATGCGGAGGTGCATATAAAAAGGGTAAAACGCTTTTTGCCAGACCGGGGGCACGTTTGCATTATGTGCATTACCGATAAGCAATTTGGGGATATTGAGATTTTCTATGGGCACAAACCCGAGGCCCACAAACCCATTTCACAGCAATTGGAGTTGTTTTAGGGCCATTTTGAGGTGCCTTAGAAATGAAAAAATCTCCGCTGCTGTTACCAAAGCGGAGATTTTAACTTCTTTTTCCCAAGCCAATTTTCGGCCTAAAACACTGATTTTCAGCCTAAATTAAAGCCCTTGGTTGTTCAAAGATACATCTTGAAAGCG
>JAYSVQ010000362.1:0-4532 GCA_043718485.1 Bacteroidota bacterium | reverse complement strand
GGGCCCAAGCAAACCTACAATTTCTCCCTGCTTTACCTCTACTGAAACGTCATCAACCACCGTACGGTCTTTGTATTGTTTCACGAGATTTTTCGCTTCAAATATCATGGATGAGAAATTTTTTTATTCGCTTTCAAAGGTAAACAAGCAAAACGATTTACGGTCCAAAAAATTGAGCTCAACTAAAAAAGGGGTAAAAAAAAGCCCCGATTTTGCGGGGCTTTTTTCTATTTATCCAATTAATTCAAAAGCCACTTTAAACTTTGCTTTTGATTTTGTGTATTTATCTCAATGATATAAAGGCCGGGGGCAACGCCATTTGTACTTAAAGAAACCTGGTTTTCTCCAGAATTTAAATTTCCTTCAAGAACAGTTTGAATGGTTTTTCCATTTAGGTCTTTTAATATAATAGAAACCCTTTCATGATTTTTCAGCCCAAATTGAAGTTGAGAAAAGCCCTTAGAGGGGTTGGGGCTTACAGTCGCAATCGATGAAAAATTGTTTGGAATCACCGAAACGGGTGGGCTATCAAAAAATATAATAGAGCGAGCTATCGTCGGGTTGCCTGCATTTATACTTGTGCTTTCAAACGTGTTTCGCATAACGGGCAAAGTTGTGCCTTGAGAATACCACTCATATTCATCAAAAATTATATCTCCAATTACAGCGGCAATGCTGGCAGAATCCCGGCTTGTCCAAATTCTATGAATTCGTATAGCGTTAGGGTAGGTACCAAATGGAGTGGTTAAAGTTCCGCTGCCATCATATTCGGTAACAACCAATCCTTTTCTGTATACGGTTCCTCCAAACGGGTCTGGGTAGGTGCCCACAACCGAGTCTCCTATGGAATCGCCATAGGCAAAAGGAAAGGCAAAAATTTTCGCAGAATCTGAATAGGTCATTAAGGTATTGGTTCTGCTTTTTTCTCCCATTTGGTAAGCGCTGGTGGCGTCAACTTTATGGAATTCATAGCCACCTCCATTATCTGAATATCCAATAGTAGAGGAAGGAAATCCTGTACCTCCTGTCATTGTAGATGGGGTTCTCATGGTAACCAAAAGGCTGGTACCTAGGCGGCTTAAACCGGCGTAGTTCCAGGCAGCTCCGGTTCCGGCAGCCCCTGGTGTTTGACCTGTGGTATCCGCAAGTGAGTAATACATAGTGTCGCCAATCACAGCATAATTAGCCTGAGTTAGGTTGTATTGTGCGTTTGCAGAAATGGTTAAAATGAAAAGTAAAGAGAAAGAGAGAAATAATTTAGACATAAGCAGTATTTTTGTGGCTCAAATTTAGGAAAAGGAAAGTGCTAAAAAAACTCTTTAATTATGCCGAATGACCAGTTTTTGAACCGTTTTTGTGATTCCTGCGCTTAATTCTACAAAATAAATACCCTCAGATAAACCACCGGTATCGAAGCCCATTTGTTTTCTTCCTAATTCCCAACCCTGCTGTAAAATCGTTTTCCCTGCTAAATCGATTACCCGAATTTCAGGAAATCTCCCATTTAGGTCGCCGTCAGTTTTAAGTAAAATATTAACCCAGTTGCCGGCGGGATTGGGAAACAAGGTAAATTCCAAACGAGTTGGAGCCGCCTCTGCTTCACGTTCAACATATAATCCATTTCGGGCATGTAGCATGGCGAGACCATTGTTTCTAATTTCTGATTTTTTACCCACAATGAAAAAATCGCTTCCGAAAATATGAAAATTAAAAGAATGTGAAATTCTTCCCGCTAAACTAACCCCAATGGTATGCCAGCCTGTTTGGTCCTTCATTTTCATGCGTACCTGATCCAATCCCAAGGAATAATTATAAACGACCCAAGGCTTATCAAAAGCATCAAATTCAAGCCGTGCAGGAGAGCCAATGTTTTCACCCAAAGAGCCATCTAAAACCGATCGAATCCAATTCCCAATTGTATCTTTTTCTGCCCAATACAAGATGTTGTTGAAATTATCGCGGTGAATAATATAGGGTTTGCTTTGGCTGTTGGTACCCAACTCACAATAAGTTCCAACCGAACCGGTTGAGTCATTATCAACAATTTGGCGGGACCAAGAATTATCTCCGTTTCTTTCTCCAAAAATAAGCGCAAGTAAACGCGAATTATGATATGCCGCCCGCAAGCGATTGTCTGCGGCCAAATTCAGGGATATATATTCTCCGCAAGGCGCCGAACTTGAATCGATTAATTCCTTGTACCAAATTCCGGAACTTAGGTGCTTTCGCATATACCAGGCATTGGAATCTGCAGCACTTCCAAATGCGAGGTGGAAACTATCTTGATTGTCGATCAAGGCACTTATGTAACTAGGTCGGGAAGCAGTATCGACGATTGAAAACTGCCAAACGGCTCCCACTTTCGTAGCCATCATTAAATTGCCATTGTCAAGGTCATGGTAAAATAGTATGGAATTTCCGGCTTGTGTTTTTACTACTTGAATGGCTTCATAGCCGGAAAAGGAACTGTCGAGCAATTCGTGCGTCCAGGTCAATGTGGCGTTTTTAGTTCCTTTACTAAAGTATAATTTCTTTTGAAGAAAGTCATTGTAGGCAAGTGCGACAATTGTATCGTTTCCACTTTGATATATTTTTGAATCTTGGGCCTGACCCCTCAATTGTGAAAATGTTACAGCCTCAGACCTCCAATTTCCAGAGCCGATTCTAGAACTATGCAAAAAAAGTTGATCTGATTCAGCCCGATATAACATAAGTCTCAGGGTATCACCGTCAACTTTAATTACCGGATTAGAAGCCGGAAATTGCATCGTCGTTACCGTGTCAATCGTCCAGGAAAGGCCCCTGTCATAGGAAAAAGCAACTAAATTGTAAAAATCGCTTTTGTCGGTAAAGGCAATGAAAATGGAATCATTCCCTTTTACTGCTAAAGAGGTGAGTGAATAATAATTTTTAGGCGCACATGTATTCGGAAAAAAATTGTAGTGGTAGAGACTTCCGCTAGAATCTATTCGAGTATACCCTAAGGTGTTAATTTTTCCAAAAATCGAGGGCACAGGGTCGTTTCCATATCCCAAAGAAGAAGTATATGAAATATGAATGGCACCATCGGGAGACATATCCGCAGCTGTGCTTTCTAATGTTGTATAATACAACAGGTCACGCGGAGGAATTAGCCCAGTACAACAACTGTTGGTACGTGCACAAGGGAATAAGCCGAATAATGAATCAACCGGCCTTAATAGCAGGGTGCTGTTGCCGGGAAATTTGGTAAAGTGAGTTATCCAATTATTATTGAATGAAAAGGTAACGAGGTGTTCTATTCCGTTTGCACCATTTAGCGCGGTTGTGCTTTCGCCGAATCGATCACCATCGGGCAGCGGAAATCCAAAACAAGAGCCAGAAAAATCTTGGGGTTTAGAAATTCGTAATGTGTCCCACACCCCTCCCATTCTTTCGCCCCTAACTAACCGTAAACGGTAATCGCTATAATAGCCAGTGCAACCCGCCTGAGACAAAATATCATACCAAGCGTCAAAAAAATAAACAACAGGCTCACCTGCAGGGGTGTAAATTAAATCAATACTATGCCGAATAAACTCAGAAAAAATAGTGGTTGCATAGGGCCCGTACTCGCCCCACGCTATTCCAGATTCAGAAGGCAGGGTGCTAATTTGCCAGTTACCGGGGGCGTTTCTTTCTGCATAGGCAACTTCATTTAAGCCCGCATTCGAATAAAAGTAGGCAATACAAATTTTGCCTGCGGGGCTTATTGCAATAGCAGATTTGTGACCACAAACGGAATTGCTATCGACCGGTTCTTTTATCCAGATACCAGAGCCCGGAATTTTATAAGCATATACCAGACGATCCTCTTGTAAATTCCAATAACTCACATGGAGAACACCTGTGCTTCCGATAGCTAAATCAGGATTACTCCCCGATTCTTGTATGTCTTTAAAAATATCGTGGTATTCCCAATTCAAAAAATATTGACCAGAAAGCGAGAAGGGCGCAATTATGCAATTCAGCAAAAAGAGTGAAAGGAAAAAAAATTTGTTCCGCATAATTAATGGGTTCGCTCAACCAACATTGAATGTACAAAAATCCGATTAATCTTTAATAGTTAAATCCGTAATTCTGCTTAATTAACCTCTAATCTGAGTTTTTTATGTCTTTTAAGGATAATTGCAAGATTTCATTGTTTTTCCATTTTTGAGAATTGAAATGATAGGCAACATCTAAAAATTGAGGAGATTTTAAGTCAAGCCATTTTTGGCCAAGGCCAAATCCAATTGCTTTAAACTGCTTTCCCTCTTTTTCCAGCGTTAACTTTAAATGTTGCTCTTTTAACACATTTGCATCTACAACCTTTGCTTTTTGCGTTGCAAAGACGGGTTCTAAATTCCCTGGGCCGAAAGGTTCCATTCTTCTAATGGAGTCTAATAGTTTAAAATTCAATGATTTAAAATCAATTTTACGATCAATTTTTAGCTTGGGAGTCATCATTTCTGTTGAAACAAGTTCTTTCGAAATTGTATTAAAGTTTTGCTTGAATAAACTCAGCTTATCTA
>JAYSVQ010000361.1:0-1587 GCA_043718485.1 Bacteroidota bacterium | reverse complement strand
TGCAACACTCAGAAATGTTTCCGCTTTTATCTACAGAAAAAGAAAATCCGCTCGAACTTTTTCAAATATGGCTAAATCTGCCAAAGGTCAATAAAATGGTGGAACCCCATTTCAAAATGCTTTGGAGAGAAGGCATTCCGGTAATTAAACCAAAGGATGCAAAAGGAAAAGAAACTAAGGTTGAAATTATTGCAGGGCCATTTATGGGAACAGAAGCTTCTTCGCCCCCACCTAATTCCTGGGCAGCTAACCCCCTAAATGAAGTAGCGATACTTAATTTAAAAATGGAACCTGAAGCTACTTGTGTGATTCCAAAATCATCTGAAGGTGTAAACCGAACGCTATATTTTTATGAAGGGGAACAAATCACTGTAGCAGGAACGACGATTCCAAAATATCACGGAATAGAAGTTTTAGCCGATGTTGATTTGGAAATAAAAAATGGAAATCATCCTACTTCTATTTTAATGTTACAAGGCAAACCTATAGGTGAACCCGTGATGCAATACGGCCCTTTTGTTATGAATACAAAAGAAGAAATTCATAAAGCTTTTGAAGATTACCATGCTACCCAATTTGGGGGCTGGCCGTGGAAACAATTTGACCAAGTTCACGACCGAAACTTGGGTCGTTTTGCCAAACACCACGATGGTAAAACTGAGGTTAAGTCTTAAGAAGATCATTCATTCCTTTTCCGGAATTCTTTCAAGCTGATTGTCAATTAATTACATTTTAAAATCAAAATTCTCTTGACAATAGAATTATTCATCGTAACTTTACGATTGAAATGCCAGTTTCTAAAACAGACGAATTCAAAGTAAGGGAAAGCCGGCTTGCAGCCTATGCCAAAGCGCTTTCTCATCCTGCGAGAATTGCAATTCTTACCTTATTGGCTAAACGAAAAGACTGTTATTGCGGGGATATTGTACAGGAGTTACCTCTTTCACAATCAACCGTTTCCCAACATTTGAAGGAGTTAAAGTCTGCGGGTTTAATTACAGGTGAAATTGAGGGAAGAAACGTTTGTTACTGTTTAAATGTTCCCGCATGGGAACAAATGAAAACCGATTTATCGGTTTTTCTGAATACTGACCTTTCAACGATTAAATGTTGCTAATCATCTAAAAAATACGATAAATGAAAAATTCAGAAAATATCAAAGACATGGTTCGTGAGAAGTACAGCGAAATTGCGCTTCAATCCACTACCGAAAACAAAGCCTCATGTTGTGGTGCCGGAGGCTGCTCTGAGGAGGTGTATAACATCATGACAGATAGTTATGAAGGCACAAAAGGTTATGCTGAAATCGCCGACCTTGGTTTGGGTTGCGGCTTGCCAACCGAATTTGCAAAACTTAGGGAAGGCGCAACCGTTCTGGACCTGGGTTCGGGTGCCGGCAATGATTGTTTTGTTGCCCGTGCTTTTGTGGGAGAAAAAGGAAAAGTAATAGGCGTTGATTTTACCGAAAAAATGATTGAACTCGCCCGCGAAAACGCAGAAAAATTAGGATTCAATAATGTCGATTTCAGGCAAGGGGATATTGAGGCGCTGCCGGTTGGCGCCAACCGAGTTGACATTGTAATCAGT
>JAYSVQ010000037.1:0-8158 GCA_043718485.1 Bacteroidota bacterium | reverse complement strand
AAGGTACTTTAAGGCTGCTTCGCAGCGATTACCCGACAAGGTTTGGTTGTAAATCACACTTCCAATCCAATCAGTATGGCCATGAACTTCAATAGTATAACTTGGATTGGCCTGTAAAATAGCGGCAATTTTGTCTAATTCACCTCTGGAAACCTGCCTTAAAGCAGACTGGTCAAAGTCGAAATAGATATGGCGAATGCGCTTTCCAGCGTCATCATTAGCTTGGGAAGCACTAGGGTCTGGAGTAGAATTATTCCCATTCTGGCCATTATTTTGGCCATTTTGGTTAGCCTTTTGAAGTGCTGCTTTAAGTGAATCCAACATTTCTGGTCGGGGCGGATAAGAAGGTGGAACATCCATTCCCTTTGTTGGGAAGGCTCCTGGGCGATCAAAACCCGGAAGACCTTTGGGCATGGCATGGTCAACATTAATTTGGTAAATGCCCTTTCTTAGCCTTTTTGACTCTAAAGCAAGTTCAGAAGCCATATAAAAATGCATTTCAGTTCGGCGATTAAACTGCCTACCATCATCATTCTCATTGGTTTCTAAGGGTGCATTTTCACTAAAATAGGTAATATTGATTCTGCTTTTGTCTATCCCATTAGTCGTCAAGTATTTATATACCTTTCCGGCCCGGCTTTCAGACAATTTTACATTATAGTCATAGGTTCCAAACCAGTCGGTATGCCCTCTTAGTTCCATAACCAAAGCTGGGTTGGCATTCATCAATTTCAATGCCCTTTGCAATTCTTCAATTGACTCATCTCTAAGCTCATACTTGTCGAAATCGAAGTAAACGTTCATGATTTCAAGCGGGCTTGCTAAAATTTCCTCTTGCTTTGAATCGCGATCCAAAAGGTAATTTCTTTCGATTAAAACATCATCATCCTCAAGTTTTGGGGTGAAAATGAGGTCTTTCTTTTTGGCGTAGTTTTCAGCGATAATCTCAATTTCATATTCAATTTGAGGCGAAAGCTGAAAGTAAAAGTGGCTGGTGTCACGGCCAATGTCTATAGTATCAATCGGCTGGCCCGATAATTTGTTCCTTAAAACGATAGTTGCCGGTATGTCTTTGAGGTTTCTGCTATCTTGTACAGTGCCGGTAAATTCAATGATGAAGTATCGACGAGGATAGGGGAAATAGGGGAATTCGATGTGATAAATGTCCTTTTCACCATATCCGCCCTCTTTTCCAGAAGAGTAATACCCGTTTTCTCCGGTAGCATCCATCACGAAGTAGATGTCGTCATCGGGTGTATTTACGGGTTGGCCCATGTTCAATGGGCCTAACCATTCCTGCTTTGTGCTATCAAATTCAGATACGAAGACATCAAAACCACCCATGCTATTCGGCCCATTTGAGCTGAAATACAGTACTTTACCCTTGCTTTGAAGGTAAGGTGAATCCTCGTCAAATGGGGTATTGATGACCGGACCCACATTTTCAGGCTCAGACCAATCGTCTTTGCCTACTTTTCTGACCAAAAAGATATCTTTACCTCCCTTGCCTCCAGGACGATTGCTCGTAAAAAACCGAAGATTACCGTCTGCTGATTCACACACACTAGACTCGTAATATTTAGAATTAAATGGCTTTCCAACCGCTTGTGGCTCCTTCCATTTTTTCCCAAGTGTGTCAAAATCAGAGACATAAATACCGCCGTCTTTGATGTGGCGATAAATGAAAATGCGGTTTCCTGTTGAATTTAGGGCTATCGTTGCATCATGCCCTTTTGAATTGACTGGCGTTCCTATATTTTCTGAAGGGGTCCAATTGCCTTTGTTGTTATAACTGATGTAAACATCCTCGTCATAGGCGAAGGTTTTTAGGTCTGCCCCGAGGCTTTCAGGTCTGCGGGCTGTGAAAACCATGATCGAGTCATTACCTGAAATTACCGGACTATGCTCAGAATGTGGGCTATTTATTTCAGGTCCCATATTGCTGATTTTCACACGCTTAGCATCCTTTTTTTCAACCATTGTTTTAGCGTATTGGCATTGCGCAATACGGTTTTTGGCGAACAAATACTCTGTTGTTCCGGGTTCATGGCGCTGCATTTCGAGGCGGTATTCATTGATGGCCTCATCAAACTTGAGGTTGTAGTGAAGCGACATTCCATAAAAATAGTGGAAGTCCTTGTCAACTTTGGGATCGACTAATGCTGCTTTTTCTAGAAAAGGTAAAGATTGGTTCTTGCGGTAGGTCTCAAATAAGCAGCGGCCAAGCCAAAAATTGTAATAAGCAGAGCTAGGATTACCTTCTACCAATTCTCTAAGAGAGGGAATGGCCTGCTCATATTCCTGATACTTCAGGTGTTCTTTCGCAATTTTTAGGGCTTCCTTAGATTTTGTGGGTTGGGCAAAAAGGCTGGGTGTGATGCCTAGTGAAAAGCATCCCAAAAAAGAAAAAATGACGATTTTTCGCTTCATTTCTAGCTTCCTTGCCCGTTTTACCACCTTTGTAATCTTCTTTGAAAACCGGCCTGGAACGCTTAAGTCCGTTCACCCCATAAAATGGGGCCTCAATTATACACATAAATTTCTAAATGTGGAAAACTTTGCAAAAGAAACTTGAATTTATTTTAAACCAGTTCTTTAAGTCCTTTTTCGATAAGTAGGAAGTTGCGCCAAATTCAAGGTTTTAATCGATAAAAACCTAAAAAAAGGATGAAGGCAGCAATTAATACCTTAAAACCTTAAACTCGGTTCGTCTATTGTTGGTTCTGCCTTCTTCACCTAAATTGTCATCAATCGGTTTTACATCGCCATAACCCACGGCAATTAACCTTTCCTTTTGAATTCCTTTTGCAATAAGATAATCAACAACCGATTTTGCCCTTTGTTCGGATAGGACTCTATTGGCTTCAGGATTACCAACATTATCTGTATGGCCTGAAATTTCAACCACTGCGCTCGGAATTTCTTCTAAAAAGGCGAGAAGCTTAGTTAAGGTTGGGGTACTTTCTTCCTTTATATCGGCCTTGCCTGTTTCGAAAAAAATATTTCTTAAAACAACTGATTCTCCAATCTTTACCTTCTTTAATGTAATCTGTTTATTCAATTCTTGATAATCCTGATTTTCGCCAATTCCAATTCTTTCTTCCTTACTTAAGTAGTTTTCAGCCGAAATGAGAAGTTTATAATCCCCACCTGACTTCAGTGTAACGGCAAACGCCCCACTGCTTAAATTGGCCCTGTACTCGCCTAACAACTGTTCGGTTTTTATATCATACACTTCAATCTTCGCATCAATCGGATTTCCAGAAATTGCGTCAGTAATGGTTCCTTTATATAAGGTAATAGGATTTAGCGGTTTTGGAGTTTCTTTTACAATTGGAACATGAATCAGGGTATCGGGCTTCAATTTTGGCTTAATCAATAATTCTTGGTCTTCGTAATCGCGTTCCACTTTTTGCTCCTGAATAACTAAAGCCGTCTCTAAATCAACCCGATAAATGTCTTTTCCCCCTTTGCTGTCTTCTCTTGCGCTCGCATAATATCCAGTTCTGCCATCGGCAGTAATTACAAAGTAAATGTCGTCGTCTCCTGTATTTACAGGGTACCCCAGGTTTTCAGGATTTGACCATTTCCCATTCTCATGGGTAGCGCGAAAAATGTCGTATCCGCCAATGCATTCTGGTCGGTCGCTGGAAAAGTAAAACCAATTTTCATTGGGATGGAGGATAGGCGCATCTTCATCCCATTCTGAATTAATTGGACTTCCTAAATTAATGGCATCGGTCCATTTTCCGGCTGCATCAAGTTTACTCGTATAAATATCCATTCCTCCCAAACCACCCGGGCGGTCCGAGGCAAAGTATGCGGTTTTTCCATCAGGACTAAAACTGATTGAACTTTCAAAAAAGGCGGAGTTAATGGGGGAAGGTAATGCAACAGGCGTTTCCCAAGTTTCACCTTTAAGTTTGGATTCAAAAAGGTCACCCTTTGCAGGCGGATTTTTGAATAAGTAGAGGCTTTGTCCGTCAAGGGAAAGGCCCACCGATGCTTCCTGAGATGCGGTATTGATCGCTTTTCCAATATTTTTGGGTTTGGTCCATTCACCGTTTTCGAGGTTAGAATAGAAAAGGTCCTCATCTAAATAGCCTTCTGCACGATTTTCAGAAGGCCTGCGAGAAGTAAAAACCATAGTTTTTCCGTCGCCGGAAATTACCGGACTATGGTCAGCGTATTGTGAATTTAGCGCAACTTCATTTTGAACCGATGATTTCGGGGGCACCTTAATCAATACCTTTCCGGTACTGCATTGCTGAATGGCCAATTGCAGCAAGTTGAATTCGGGGTCTCCGGTTTTGAAGTTTGTTAAGGCTCTTTTATAAATGGTTTCGGCTTCATCGAAGCGATGTAAAAAATGCAAAGAATTGGCGTACAGGTGATTAATGTCGTTTCCAATGTCTGGGTTAAATTCCCAAGCTTTGGCCAAATAGGGTAGCGCATGGCCTTTTCTTTCTGCATGAAAAAGAGCTTTTCCGAGTAAATATTGGGATTGAGCCCGATTAGGATTGAGTGCTACAGCGTTTTGGAGGTAGGGAATGGCTTTTTCATATTCCTGAAAGGCAACTAAACGCTCCCCATTTTTCAGGTTTTTCTTTTCGCCTTTTTGGCAATAAACCTGCCCAAACCCAAAAACCAAGGTAAAGACAAGAAGCCATTTTCCTAAGTTTGGGGTAATCATTTATTGAAACAAAAAGAGTTCAACCCTTCTATTCCAAGGCTTTAGCTTTTCACTATTGTTGTCATACAAAGGCTGAATTTCACCTTTGCCTTCTGCTTCCAATCGCGAAGGGTCAATGCCTTTATTTATCAAGAAATTACCAACCGCTTGAGCTCTTCTCTCTGATAGTTTTTGATTGTAAGACTGGCTTCCATCCCAATCGGTATGTCCGATAATTTTAATGTGTAAAGATGGAATTTTGGTCAAAACCACAATTAGATTTTCAAGGTCATCAGAATAGAGGTTGTTAATTTCCCATTTTCCATAATCGAAAAACTGCCAATTAAGAACGATTTTGTTCGCATCATTTACAGGCTGCAAATTGATTTCGTAATTGTGGGTTTCGAGGGTTCCGGTTGCAGAAACCTTTAATTCCTCAAAATAAGAGATATAATCAGGGGATTTTACCCTCAATTGGTAATTTTTACCCGATTGAATCGGCAAAAAATACCGCCCCGTTTTGGGATTGCTGATTGCATTATCGAGTACTTGGCCAGTTTCAGGGTCAAGCAATTCCAACGAGCCTTTAAGGGGAAGGCCGGTGATTCCATCTACGATGGTTCCAAATACCAAATGTTCTTTGCCAAAAAGGGCCTTGGCAGCAGGTTTTGGTTTCTCGCCTGCAAGGCGAATATCCATTTTGTATTTATTGTTTTTGCCGCCAGGAACATCAAGCGAGTAATTTCCTTGGGCATCGGTTTGGGTTTCAGCAACTACCAAACCTGTTTCAGGGTCAATTAACCGCACTTTTCCAACCATAGCCTTATTATTCAAACTGTCGAATAATTGTCCAATTAGGGCTGTAATAATAGGGTCTGGCGTATAGGCAAATCCATTATAGATATCCATATCGCCAAAACCACCCATCCGGTCAGATGAAAAAAAGAAGCCTTTATTATCAGAACGGTTTACAAAATAGATATCGTCACCGACCGAGTTAATTGGGTAGCCCATATTTTCGGGTGGGCCCCAGGTATCCCCAATTTTGGTTGTTTTTAAAATGTCAAAACCACCCATGCTACTGTGGCCTCTGGAACTAAAATAAAGGGTTTTACCATCAGGACTTAAAAAAGGGGCATCTTCATCCATTCCACTATTCAGATTTGCACCCATGTTTTCTGCAGGGTCCCATTTTCCATTTTCATTTCTCACCGAGAAATATAAGTCGAGGCCACCTTGGCCTCCGGGTCGATCAGAAGAGAAAAATAGGGATTGCCCATCTGAGGATAGATAAACTGAGGGCTCTCGATAAGGGGAGTTAATGCTCGAACCCAAGGATTCTGGCTTTGTCCAGGTATTTCCGTCACGCTCCACGATAAAAATGTCGCCATTGTTTTTATCAATGAAATAGAGAATGGTATTCCCATCTTCTGAAACGAATACAGAGGCATCATTTCTGAATTTTGAAACCGGCTTTCTGAAAAGCTTGGTCATAGCCCAAATACCGTCGAAATGTGAGGAATGGTAGATTTCTTCGTCTATATCATCGGTATGGTTCAGACCAAAAAGCAACTTTCTCAGGTCTCTTGGTCTTCTGGAGGTGAATGTCATCCAACTATAATTGTCAGAAAAAGAAGCCGCATATTCAGGATATCGCGTATTTACAAATTCTCCTAAGTTTTCAATTTTATAATCTTGCTCCTCAGCCACCATTTTTTGGGCGAATTGGATTTGCGAAAGCAAAGCCATTGCATCAGGCAGGTGTTTTGCTTCAGCTTCTGATTCAGCAATAAACATTTCTGCATGCTTTTTGGCATCTGCAAATCTGTGATTGGCATGATAGGCCATGGCTAAATAATAATTTAAACTCGCGTCAACGGTTGGATTGTGCCTGTTTGCACTAGAAAAGTAGGGTAGGGATTCAGCTTTTCGATTGGTCAATACATAGCATTTACCCAACATGAAAGCATATTTCGCCTCTTCTGGTTTAAGGTTAGTGCATTCCCTAAGGTTTGGAATCGCCCTCAGGTAATCTGATTTTCTCAAATAATTCTCTGCTCTCTTAAAGTATTTTTCTACCCTTTTGTCAGGGTTAAATCCAAAAAGAAAAAGAGGAGTAAAAAGAGAACATGCCAAAAATAGGGCTAAGGCTTTGTTCATATATTGGTATTAGTATTTAGTTCGCCCGAATTAAGCGGGAAAATTAGGAAAATTCGTCTATTGAGCAATAAAATATTGCAAATCACGTGATTAAAAAACATTCACCCGTATTTAATTCCTGATCATTAAAAGGCTAGCCTGTAACAAAAACAGGCGAGATGTACCCGCCTGTTTTTGTCTTTTCATTCTGAAATCTGTAATTATTTTGCTGCTTTTGCCGCAATAATTTCTTGAATACGTGCTGCTTTTCCACTCAAACCTCTCAAATAGAAAAGTTTAGCTCTGCGAACCTTGCCCACTTTCAACACTTCAACTTTTGCAATGTTGGGTGAATTACATGGAAAAGTACGTTCAACGCCTACACCATTCGATATTTTTCGCACATTAAAAGAGCCGCCGTTGGTTCCGTTTTTACGGGAAATACAAACGCCTTTAAATTGCTGAATACGCTCTTTTGTGCCCTCAATAATCTGAACGTGCACATTTATTGTATCTCCTGCCTTAAATGCGGGATGGGTGTTTTTGTGATTCGTGGCCTCTATCAGCTCAATTAATGCGTTGCGCATGGCTTTTTTAAATTTGGAATTCCAAAATGGAGTGCAAATATAGGAGAAAAACCCTCCTCAACAACCTAGAGAAACGAAATTTTCATCGCCCCGTCTCTTTTTTAGGAGGATTGCGCTTTTTCCCATTTTTCCCATAAATCAGGCCTTAATCGTTGGGTCCGTTCAACAGATTGTTGCTCTCGCCATTGTTCAATTTCAGCGTGATTCCCTCCCAAAAGCAAGGCTGGAACCTCAGTTCCCTCAAAATTAGAAGGGCGGGTAAATATCGGTGGGGCCAATAAATGGTCTTGAAATGTGTCAGTTAATGCACTTTCTTCATCCCCCAACACACCGGGGATTAGGCGAACAATTGCATCGGTTAACACCAAGGCCGGTAATTCCCCACCAGAAAGCACAAAATCGCCAATGGAGATTTCTTCGGTTATGAATAAATCCCTAACCCTGTGGTCAACCCCCTTATAATGGCCCGCCAACAATAATAAGTTGGAACACATGGAAAGACGATTGGCCATTTCTTGATTAAATACCTTGCCATCAGGGCTTAAGTAAATTACCGAATCGTATTTTCGAATAGATTGTAATTCCCTGATTGCCTTTGAAATAGGTTCAACCATGAGTACCATTCCTGCACCTCCACCATAGGGGTAATCATCGATTTGTTTTTGCTTATCCGTTGACCATTTCCGAATGTCGTGTACCTCGATTTCTGCCAGTTTCTTTTCTTGGGCTCTTTTGAGAATGGAGGTGTCTAGCGGACTCG
>JAYSVQ010000360.1:0-4540 GCA_043718485.1 Bacteroidota bacterium | reverse complement strand
GGCGCGGTTGAAAACATTCCCTGGCTGATTACTTTTGGAAAACGTGCCCCTACCTCTTGGGGTGATGACGATTTTTGCCAGATTTACTTTTTCAGCATTCCACAAAAACAAAAAGATCCATTTTACATTCGGGTTTTTGACCCCGAATGTGGAGGATTGAATGATGAGACCAAAGGCGATTTCGACACCAAGACTAAGTTTTCACTTTATGGCGGAAAAGGGGCAATTACCAACGAAGATTCCAAAAACATAGACCCAATCGGGAATTATGAGGCGGGTACACTTATTGGCTCCAAAATTTTTGCCGTAGATGCAAAATATGATAATAATTATTACACCTTTGGCCCAATCAATCCCACCGAAGGTGAATTGGTACCTGAATTAGGGGGTTACATTTTTAAACTCATCTCCTCAGGCACTGAGGGTGACGATGGCAATGTGTATCGTTATTTTTTATCCTCTAAACCCGACCGCAATACACCGCTCGAAGATGCAAATGGATTTACTTATGAATATACTTTTCGCTTACCGGACCAACCTTCGGTTTGTCACATCTACCCTTTTGTAGATAAAGATGTAATCTCGGTAAAACAACATAATTTTGATTGGGATGGGGATGGCATCATCCGAATTGTTTCAGCTGCCAAAAGGGGCGATCTGGTTAACCTGTCTGCAGACAATAATTGGGCGACGAGTACACATCCGGTAGTAGATGAAGAAAAAGGGGGCTCTCTCGATGTGCAACTCATAAAGACTAAAGGATATAAAAATAATAACGTCGTACTTCGGGTAACGAATCAATACGGAAAAGCCATGCCTTTTTTCTCTGTACCTATTGGTGGTGTGCCAAAATACAAAATGGAAATCGGCGTAAAATACCAAGGGCGTTAATCAGGGTTTTGTATGCGCCTTTCATGTATTCGAATATTGTGTGTGGTTTTCCTTTTTGGATTTACTGTGGTAAACCTAAAAAGCCAAAACTACCGTATTCGAAAATATTCTGAAATTGAAGGCCTATCCCAAGACTATATTTACGATATCACCCAAGATAAAAAAGGGTTTTTGTGGTTAGCCACAGGCGATGGTTTGTCTCGTTTCGATGGAGCGAAATTTAAAAACTACAACCTCGCAGACGGTTTAGCAGAAAATTTTTCTACGCAAGTTCTTGTCGCCTCAGACAATACAATTTGGTGCGGACATCATGAAGGGGGAATCTCTCGCCTGAGCCACGAGGGTAAAACCGAAAAATACCCGAATGGCGAAAACACAAGTTCGGTTAACGGGATTGTGGAAGACAAAGCGGGGAATATTTGGATTATTACCCAAAGAGATGGAATCGCACTTATTGCGCCGAGCGGAGAAATTAAATACTTTAAAGAAGGATTTGAGGGGAAGCTATTATTTTCGGGAGGCATCGCCTCAGATGGTACCCTATTGGTAGGTAGTAATGAAGGTTTACTCATTGTAAATTTAACAGGAGGCCAGCCTAAGCTTAGCGGAAAGGTAAATGAAATTCCTGATACCAAAATCACTTGTGTTGAGCCTTCATTAGACAAAAAAGCTTTCTGGATTGGTACCGAAGATGCAGGAATTTTCTATGTAAATGGTAAAGACGCTGTTAAAAACTGGGCCATTGCAGATGGCTTACCCTCAGAAAATATTCAGGCTGTACGCGAGGATGATGAGCACAACCTTTGGTTGGCTTTTTTTGGAAAAGGTTTTTCAAAATATTCCTTGATTAGTGAACCCGGTAAACTCATCCCCACCCCTACCTTGAATCCAAACCCATTATTGGAAAAGGAATTTTTGAGGGTCATTTTTCAAGACCGCGAGGGGCAAATCTGGTTAGGCACCTATGGCCACGGCCTAATTTATTTACGTGATGAAATATTTACGCTGCATACTGCCGACGAACCTTTTAAGGATGCGATCATTTATTCGGTAATGCAAGACCAAAGCGGGAAATTTTGGATAGGAACAGACATGGGTTTGTTTCGTTATTCACCCGAAAAACTTTTACGTGAAGCCATTTTTTATTCTACCGGATTGGGGTTGGTAGTGGAACCTGACTTTGTAATGGGCTTAAAGGAAGGCATTCCGGGATTTCCCATAATATCTTTGGAACAAGATAAAACCGGCGCCATTTATGGTGGAACCGAAAGTGCAGGCCTGTTTAGAATCGCCCCCGAAAGTAACAGGGCAAGTAAAATAAACCTCAGTATTTATTCTTTAAGTGATGCCATTAATTATTTGAAGTTTGATTCCAAAAGCAACCTTTGGGTAGGAACTAAAAATGGAGCCTACAAAATCAGGCCCGATGGTGAGGCTCAATATTTCTCAACCATGGAGGGCCTTCCTCATAACAATATTGTCAATATTCAAGAAGATGAATCCGGCAATATGTGGTTGGCTACTCAAAGTCAATATGTTCCCGTTTACAACGGAAAATCATTTGACAAGCAAAAATTAAAAGACAGCGCAACGGTAATTACCGATATGACTTGCATGCTGCGCGACCCAAAAGACGGTATGTGGGTGGGCACAAAAGGCGAGGGCATTTACCATATTTCAAAAGAAAAAAAGATTCGGAATTTTAATGCGCGCAAACATGGCCTACTTTCTGATTATGTATATTCTTTAACCGCAGATAAAGCCGGAAACATTTGGGTTGGGCACCGGGGTGGGGTTTCAAAATACCTGCCTTCGACCGGTAAATTTATCTTATTCGATTTAGCCCATGGTTTTCCTGCAGGTGAATTAATGTTAAATGCAGCCAGTCGCGATGCCAAAGGCAATATTTGGTTTGGAACGGCAAATGGATTTGTGGTGTATAATCCGATAAAAGACAAGGTTGAATTAAAGGAGCCCAACACTTTTATTTCTTCTGTTTTTGTTGGGGATGAACAGGCAGATTTAAAAAGTTCAATCCGCCTACCCTACCGCAGCAACCGAATCAAATTCGATTTCTTGGGCCTCACCTTTAAGGACCAAGAAAAGGTAAGGTATCAATATATGCTTGAAGGTAATGACCTGCAATGGTCTGAAATGAGTGCTGAAAATTCAGCCACCTATCAGGGTTTACCTGACGGGAAATACTCTTTTTTAGTAAAAGCATGTAATGCAGAAGGTCTTTGTAATCAGGAACCGGTTCGCTTTTCATTTGTGGTTTTGGCCCCATATTGGAAACGTTGGTATTTTTTATTGAGTGTAATCGCGGTGGTCGTGATTGGGGCCTATGTATATGTGCAATACCGTACGGCTAAACTGGCACAAGAAAAAGCGGTATTAGAACAAGCGGTTACGGATAGAACCCAAGAATTAAAATTAGAAAAAGACAAGGTTGAAGCACTGAATATTAATTTGGAAAGAATAGTTGCAGAGCGAACGGCACAATTGGCAAAAACAAATGAAAGACTAAAGCAAACCAACCAAGAGCTTGACACTTTTATATATCGGGCTTCACACGATTTAAAGCAACCTGTAACTTCGATTTTAGGGCTTGTCAATGTTGCCCGATTGGAGGACCTTTCGCCCAGTATCGCCGGATATTTTAGTCATGTTGAAACGGCAGCCACTCGTCTTGACCGTGTGGTTACGGACTTAATTAATGTGCGCCAAATTACCCAAGGTGTGCTCGTTCCTGAATTGCTCGATATTGTTGAGCAATTCAATACCGTAATTGCGGCGCAACAAAAACAAAGCAATTGGAGCAAAATCATTTGGGAATTTGAAAAACCCAAAATCCTGAATTTTAAAAGCGACCGCAACATGTTGGATTGCATTGTGAGCAACATCATTGACAATGCGGTTAAATTTTCAAGCCCTGCAAAACCAACCAATACCATCACCATAAAGCTTGCCTTGCAAGCCGATAATCAATTGCTCATTGATATTGCAGACCAAGGAACCGGTATGCGTGAAGATGCCCGAATAAAAGCCTTTGACATGTTTTATAAAGGGGTAAAAAATACAGGCACAGGTTTGGGCTTGTATTTAACCCGTGCTGCAACTATGAAAATGGGGGGAACGATTGAATTGGAATCTGAAGAAGGAAAAGGCTCACGCATCAAGGTTCTTCTCCCTCCTTTGCCTGAATCTTTACCTGAAGGCACAACCTATATTTAATTCTATCTATCGGTTTCCCGAATTGAATTTTAGTTCTGAAAAAGTACCTTTTTGAAAAAGGTTTTTCCTCCTGATTCAATTCTAAAATAATACAAGCCAGAACGCAATCCTCTTAAGTCAAGTACAAAAGGTCCCTGTACTTCCACCAAACTTTCTTTAGCGCGCACCTGCCTTCCCCTATCATCAAATACATCAACCTTAATTATTCCAGGTTCGTTGCCGGCCACCTTTACTGCCACCGCACCTGAACTCGTTGGATTAGGATAAACTAAAACCTCAAGGGTGGTGCTTAAGGAATCTGCCCAGTTTGTACAACCTGTTCTCAACAAATTTTCAGATGAAACCAGATTAGGCCGAAACCGAAAAATGGCATCGCGCATTCTCATGATTTGACCTTTTGTAAACATATTCATAA
>JAYSVQ010000359.1:0-14864 GCA_043718485.1 Bacteroidota bacterium | reverse complement strand
TTGGTTTCACGGGGATATAAAGAAGTTACCTTACTCGGACAAAACGTTGATTCTTACCACTTTGAGGATTGTAATTTTGCAACCTTACTTGCCAAAGTTGCAGAAGTGAATCCAGATTTAAGGGTACGCTTTTCATCTTCCCATCCCAAAGACATTACCGAAGAGGTAATGCATACGATGGCCAAATATGATAATATTTGTAATTCACTTCACCTTCCTGTACAATCGGGTAATAGCAGAATATTGGAATGGATGCGAAGAGGCTATACCCGTGAATGGTATCTGGATAAAATAAAAAAAGTAAGGGAAATTATTCCTGAAATCGCCCTGACCACCGACATTATCAGCGGGTTTTGCACCGAAACAGAGTCAGAACATAAAGAAACACTGAGTCTTTTACAGGCGGTTGGATTTCATCAAGCCTACATGTTTTTTTATTCTGAGCGCCCCGGCACCTTAGCTGCCCGGAAATATGAAGATGACATTCCGCTGGAAACAAAAAAACGCCGGCTTGCTGAAATTATTGAATTGCAAAATGAGCGACAGAAAAAGTTTAATGAAGCTAGCATCGGGAAAACATACAAGATTTTAATCGAAGGAAATTCAAAGCGCAGCGAACTCGATTTCTGCGGACGCAATGACCAAAATGTAATGGTCATTTTTCCGAAAAGGGGAAATTACAAAGCCGGTGATTATGTTGAAGTAAAAATAACAGAGGCCAGCACGATTACGTTGAAAGGAGAAATCGTAGCATGAACAAACAACTCGATTCTTTAAAAACCAGATTTGGTATTATTGGGCATTCGCATAGATTGAATCAAGCGATTGAAATTGCCTATCAGGTAGCCCCAACAGAAGTTACTGTATTGGTGAATGGAGAAAATGGAACGGGAAAAGACATTTTCAGTAAAATTATTCATCAAAATAGCCGTCGAAAACACCAGCCTTTTATGGCCATCAATTGTGGCGCTATTCCTGAAGGCACGATGGATTCTGAATTATTTGGTCATGAAAAGGGTTCATTTACCTCGGCCTATGAAAGTCGAAAAGGATACTTTGAAGAAGTCAATGGTGGTTCCATTTTTTTAGATGAGATTGCCGAAATGCCCCTTGCCACCCAAGCACGATTATTGCGTTTACTTGAGAGTGGTGAGTATTTGCGTGTAGGTTCAAGCAAAGTAAAAAAGACGGATGTGCGGGTAATTGCTGCGACAAACAAAAACTTAATTGAACGCATTCGCACAGGAAAATTTAGGGAAGACCTCTATTTCAGATTAAACACGGTTACGATTTCTGTGCCGCCTTTACGAGAGAGAGGAAAAGATATTGAATTGCTTTTCAGATATTTTGCCATTGAATTCGCAGAAAAATACAACCGAAGTCCGATTTTGTTGAGCTCAGAAGCCATGGAAATTCTTTACCAATATCGTTGGCCGGGAAATGTGCGAGAGTTAAAAAACTTCGCCGAAAAACTGACGGTTTTAGTGGATGAAAATGAGGTGACCGAAGAAATTATGAGCCGCCATCTAAATATCGCTGAGAGCTATTTACCCACCTTAATTGAAGGCGCTGAAATTACAGGCCCATCCGGAAAAAGCAGGGAAATCGAGTTGTTGTATAAATTACTTTTTGATTTAAAAGAAGAAATAAACGATTTGAAATCCCGAATGATGCCGGGTCAGATTCAAACCAACGGGGGCATACAGGAACAGGTATTAATTCCTGCCGAATTTGGAAAAGCTGCTTATCAGGGCTGGCAATCTAATCAAGTGCCTTTGCAAAATGTGCCCCTGCTTGAGGAATCCCTTTCAATTGAAAAAAAGGAAAAAGAGTTGATTTCAAAAGCGCTCATCAGGCATCACCAAAATCGAAAAATTGCCGCAAAAGAGTTGGGCATTTCAGAGCGAACATTGTACCGAAAAATTAAGGAATACGAACTCGAGTGAAATTGAATACCCAACCAATCATTCAACGCATAATTGCCGGAAGGCAAATTATTTTTGTATTCCTTTTTTTGTGGGTTGGATTGAGTGCATGTAAAATAAGATTTACCTTTTCGGGAACGAAAGTTCCTGAAAATATTAAAACGATTACCATTGAGCAATTTGAAAACAACGCAAGGTTAATTTCGCCGAGTTTGGCTCAAGATTTCTCTGAAACCCTCAGGGATTTTTTTCTAAAACGAACCAACATGCGTCTGGTTTCGAGTGGAGGTGATGTGGTGATTACAGGAGAAATCTCACAATATGAAATTAAACCCATCAACGTTCAGGAAAATGCCTTAGCCTCACAAAATCGTTTAAGTTTAAGCATTAAAACGACATTGGAAAGCGAATCCTATCCTGAATTAAATTGGAGTGATTCTTTTTCAAATTTCGCCGATTTCGACGCCACTAAAGATTTCAGCAGTTTAGAAAAATCCCTGCAAGACGAAATCAATCAAAAAATTGCGCAGGATATCTTCAACAAAACTTTTGGCCAGTGGTAGAAAGAAATCATATTTTTTGCTAACATTGACAGGAATGGACTTAAAGCTGTTTTCCCTCCTCGAAAAATCTACACAGGGCGTGCTGAATGAAGCAGATGTGCGGCTGATGGAAAATGTAGTGCGGGAACATCCTTATTTTCCCCTTCCTTACTCCATTTTAGCGGTTCATTATGTAATTGAAAAAGAACCTTACGCACCTGAATGGAAATTAAAGGCAGCCTGCATGGCACCTGACAGAAATCTGCTTAGTTTTTTCTTTTCCGGGAATTTGGACCTCCTTTTCAGAGATAAACCCTTGGTTGAGACCATTTATCAAGAGGAAAAATTCGAAAAATACACGGCAAAAGAAAATGCCACTCTGCCATTAGCCTCCGAAAAACAAGAAAAAACAAGGGTTGTTGAGTCCATTGGCACAATTCAACCTTCGATTGAAAAACCCGCCCTTATTGTTGAGGCAAAAGGGGAAGGGAATCACACCGAAAAATCAACGCATTCCCAACCTCCAAAAATTGAAGAGAAAAAGGAAGAGAAACCCTCCATTAATTGGTACTTAAATACCTTTTTAAGGCTCAGAACTTCAAAATATCAAGCCCTTTCAGTCCGCATCGGCAGGGAAATAAAACTGAATTTAGCGCGCTTGGCTACCGATTCAGGGAAAACGGTTGAAGGAAGCCCAATACCAAAGGAGGAGCCAAAGGCAAAAAGTCCGGCAGTTTCGACCCATCTTCCTGAAAAACAAGTGATTGAGCTAAAATCAGAGCCTAAAAAAATTAGCTCAGAAATTATTCCTGAGCCTGAAACTTCACTTCCGGCCTATTCCATCGGCGCTTTTTCAGAATTTTCATTTCTTCCGCCAGATACTGAGATAGACCAAGCTGAGGCTGAAACGAAAAAAAAAACGGTAATATCTGAGGCTGGTTCAAACCGGGAATTAATCATTGAAGGTGAAGGCAGGGTGCTTGAAGTAAAAGTTACACCTGAGCAATTAGAAAAATATTTTCGTCCGAAAAAGAAAGAGACAGAGCCTTCAATAAATATACAAGACCCTAAGAAAGAGATAGTTGAGCGTTTTATTCAAAATGATCCTCGCCTCACCCCGCCAGAAGAATATCAGTTAAAAAACCTAAAAATCGGGGAAGGCAGCAATGTCGAAGATGAGAATTTAATTTCTGAAACCCTCGCCCAAATTCACCTGCAACAAGGCAGAACCGGGCGGGCGATTAAAATATACGAGAAACTCATCTTGCTAAATCCCGCCAAAAAGGATTACTTTGCAAGTCAAATTGAAAAATTAAAAAGGAAATGAGCGGCTTATTTTCTCTATTGTGTGTGATTTCTTCGGTATTGCTTGTGATTGCAGTTGTAATTCAAAATAGCAAAGGCGGAGGTTTAAGTACTGCATTTGGTGCGGCAAACATCAGTTCGATGATTGGGGCCAAACGTGGGAATGATATGATTGAAAAAATTACATGGGGATTGATTTCATCTCTCATGGCTTTTGCCTTTCTCGCCTCCATAACCATGACAGAAATTGAAGTGAATACCAAAGAGTTTCGTTTGAAGGCCGATGATATCGAAAATCAAATGAATACAACTTCTATTCCATCGGCACCGGCAGAGCAACAGCAAGGTCAGCCTACAGGCCAGCCTGATGGACAATAAAATATAAAGGCTTTACAAAAAATCCCTTCTCCATTTGGTGAAGGGATTTTTATTTACGGCCAAAATCGGCCGGAATTTCTCCCCAGTTTTCAGTATTCCATTTGAGAACGGGATTTTTCCAGGTATGCGTGGCAAGCCATTTTTCGGCACGCGCCATCAAATTAAAAAGGGTTTCAGTGGATGCGTTTCTCTCGAGGGTAGTTTTTACTTTCCCTTTTTTCAACCATGCTAATGCGGTTCGGGAATCGGTATAAATTATTAAAGCGGGATGGGCTTCATGGTATAAACCCAGTGCATGAACAATAGCGAGAAACTCGCCAATATTATTAGTACCCAGCGTAAAAACAGGCGAATGAAACAAGGGTTTTCCACTTTGGGTTTCTACACAACGATATTCCATCGCTCCCGGATTACCGGAACATGCGGCATCAACTGAAACGGAATTGGGATTCCAGGTTTTATCCGTTTTTGGCTTGGCCTTAATTTTCTTCAAGCTAACCGCTACCGGTCCTTGCAGTAAAGCATTTTTAGCTTCAATCTCCGTTTCAAAAGATTTATATCTTGCGCCTGTAAATTTATCTACCTGTTTCTGGCAATCTTCCCAACTGAAATAAAGGCCAGGTTTTCTTCCTTTCCAAACTACATAAAATTTGGGTTTTGCCCCCATTGACTATTTGATTGGCCCTTGTCTGTACACTACTTCAGCTACGGTTTGTCCCACTGCCTTTAAGGTTTCGGTAGAAATGGATTCCATATCATCTTTGACGGTGTGCCAATGCATAAAAAAGGAATCCGTTCCCGGCCTTCGGTCTATCACATCTACACAGGGAATTCCAGTAATCAGGTTCACGTAATAATGGTCATCAATTATTGGCGCGTCGGCAAAATCAACAAAGATTTGGCCGTATCCCAACTCACGGGCTACCGCCCAAATCATTTCAACCTGACTTGAAGCATATTGCCTCGAAAATCCTTCTTTCGGAAAACGAGCTCCGGCTGCGCCTACCATATCCAGATTGATTCCGAATTCTGCTTTGTACGCGGGTTGATGCAAATGTTTCGCCCAATATTGAGAGCCATAACAAAATGTATTTTCAATATTCCCTTTCATGGCGCCATAATCCTCTGCGTCCCAAAAAAACAAATCGACTCCAATGCCAGGCGACTTTTGGTGAAACAAACGGGCAAGCTCTAACAAGACCCCGACTCCACTTGCCCCATCATTCGCACCCGGAACCGGAGTTTTATGATTCTCCGGATTCGGGTCATTGTCTGCCCATGGGCGGGTATCGAAATGGGCGCTGAGCATAATGCGTTTTGGATTTTCAGGCGCAAATGAAGCGATGATGTTTTTCACTTCTATTTTTTTTCCGTCGTATGCAGTAATGGGGCCACCATTGTATTGAAGATAGGGTGTAAATGGTTTTAGCGTATTAATTATCCAATCAGAACAATTTTTATGTGCTGCAGAGCCGGGAGTTCGCGGACCAAAATCAACCTGAGCTTTTACTTTTAAATAAGCAGAATCTGCCTCAAAATTGGGCGCTAATCTTTTGGGTGGGGCGTACACAACTTTTTCCTTTTCTTTTGGATGATCATCGCATGAAAAAAAAGAAATGCTACCCAGAAGAAAAAATAATATATAAACGATTTTCATTTTCATGATGGTTAGTCTTCTAAGGTCCATTCGGTTCCATTGACCGTATCTTTCAACGTTATTCCAAGTTTCACCAAACCTTCTCTGATTTTATCACTGAGCGCAAAATCCTTTTCGGCTTTGGCTTGCTTTCTTAAATCAGTTAAGAGTTGCATTAAGGCTTCTGTTTTGCCTTCAACCGATTTAACTTCTTCCTCAAAATTCAGGCCCAATACATCTACATAAAACCGGTTAAAACTATGCTTAAATGATTTCCAAAGGGAGGCAGAAATGCCGGGATTTTTACCGTTTGAAACTTCATTAATAAAAGGCAGGGTTTCAAAAATTCGGGCAATAACCTTTGGCGTATTTATGTCATCGTTCATGAAGGCGGTGGCCTCTTTTTCAAATTCACTGAGTGAAGGAAATTCACCCTTGTTGGTCGCAGGGAGAGATTCTTCATTTACGGAATTGAGTCTTTTCCATGCCTCAGAAATTCGCAAAAGGGCCTTTCCTGCTGCTTTCAAGGCCTCATTAGAAAAATCAAGCGTGCCACCGTAATGGGCTTGCAGCATAAAAAAGCGAATCGCAACCGGCAAATATGCCTCATCGAGCAAATGATGATTTCCTGTGAAAAATTCTTCAAGGTTAATGGCATTGCCCAAAGATTTCCCCATTTTCTGGCCGTTGAGGGTAATCATATTGTTGTGCATCCAATAGCGTGCTTCATGCAATTCATGACTATGCACATCGCCAATGCAGCCATTGCTTTGTGCGATTTCGGCTTCATGGTGAGGAAAAATCAAATCCATGCCCCCGCCATGTATATCATATTGCCTTCCGAGATATTTGGTGCTCATTACGGTACACTCAATATGCCAACCGGGAAATCCAATTCCCCAGGGGGAATTCCATTTCATGATATGCTCGGGCGAGGCCTTTTTCCAAAGGGCGAAATCGCCTGAAAATCGTTTTTCATCTTGGCCTTCCAACGTGCGGGTTCCTGATTCGGTTTCATCAAGATTTCGACCCGATAAAATTCCGTATTTGAACTTGGCATTGTAGGCGCGCACATCAAAATAAACAGAGCCATTCGCTTCATAAGCAAAACCATTTTTGATTAAGGTTTCTGTCATTTCAATTTGCTCCGGAATATGTCCGCTGGCCTGCGGCTCAATAGACGGTGAAAGCATATTCATCTTTGCCATCATCTCATGGTAGCGATTGGTATAATACTGGGCAACCTCCATTGGTTCGAGTTGTTCAAGCCTGGCCTTTTTTGCGATTTTATCTTCCCCTTCGTCTGCATCATTTTCCAAATGGCCTACATCCGTAATATTGCGAACATAACGCACCTTGTAGCCACTTTCTTTCAACCAGCGGAACAAAATATCAAAGGTTAATGCAGACCGCGCATGTCCTAAGTGCGGGTCGCCATAGACAGTTGGACCACACACATATAAGCCAACTAAAGGGGGATGAATGGCTTTAAATTCCTCTTTTTTGCGGGTAAGGGTATTGTATATGTTTAGGGTTTCCATTTTGGGAGAAATATAGGACAAAGATAGGGATTAAGGAGAGTCAAAATTTACTAACAAGGGCTAAAAACCTATTTTCTACACCCAATAAATTCAAGGCAAGGGCAAACAATAATTGAAAGGAAAGAAATTAGTCATTCAAGATTATCTTTACAGCCATGGATTCACTTAATGCAGCTAAACAATTAAGGGACTCAAAAAAGTTATTCTTTTTTGGATTAATTCTCATTTGCTGTGGGTCATACTTTGCTTTTTTTTATCACCTGGACCAAAGGCCCTTACACGTCTATGATGAAAGTTTAAACCTGTTGCACGCGTGGGAAATGGCAGAATCGGGAAATTTAATCGTCAGAACCCATAATCGATTGCCTGATTTCTGGGAAACCAAACCACCTATGTTAACATGGCTACAAGCCGGATGTATAAAAATAATTGGACCCAGTGTTCTTGCAGGCAGGTTACCCTCAGCATTGGCGGCCTTTGGAACCTGCCTCCTCATTTTTCTTTTTTTGGCAAAACGCTTTCATAATCCTGTGTGGGGAATTTGTGCTGCATTCATTCTCATGACATCTCCGGGTTTTACAGACAGGCATATTGCCAGAACCGGCGACCATGATGCATTGTACACATTCTTTTTAACACTTCAACTTTTTTTGATATGGGAATGGTTCCATACACGCAAATCAAAGATTTTAATTTATTCTGCTTTGGGTTTTCTGTTTGCGTACTTAACAAAGAGTTCCGCTTCACTTTTTTTTCTGCCCGGAATTTTTTTATGGTTGGTAGCAGAAAAAAAATTAAAGATTTTATTAAAACAACCAACCTTATATTTAGGATTAGCCATCTTTTCAATCGTAATAATTTCTTTTTATTTTTTCCACGAAAAATTAACGCCCGGTTATATGAATGCCGTTTGGAATCAGGAGTGGTTACCCTATTTTACCCGAAACACTGACCCTAAATCCGGAAATGTTTTTTCTTTTGTGATTGGTTTTTTTGATGGGAGATTTCAGCCTTGGTTATACGCTTTTCCATTGTTTTTACTCCTATTCCCCTTTTTTAAATCAAGAATTGAATTTTCCTTCTTCAAGTTAATTTTCTTTTCAGGATTGGGCTATCTAATAGTTATATCTCTAGGAAGTTCAAATCTATGGTATGATGCTGCGCTATTTCCTATCCTCTCCATGCTCACAGGATTTGCCATTGGAACTCTAATTCTTTGGACACTTGAAAGGCTTATCACCAAAATTCCTAAGGGTTCCGTTATTATTCTACTCCTAATTTTTATTTCATTTTTCGGCTTTCCATTTCAACTGTTGGTTAGAAAAAATCAAAATGACCGAGACCTTTTTCCGGGCGAAAGGTTTCCCTACCTACATGCATCGATTTCAAAAATTTCGGAAAAGGAATCAGAAATTACGATTATCGAAAATGAATTCAATCCGGCACTTGAATTTTACATCCGAAAATGGAATTTAGAGGGAAGTAAATACCGGATGACCCAATCCGACACATCTATTCAATCTGGTCTATGCCTTGTTTGCCATGAAGGCAAGTTTTTCACAACATATTCGGGCCTAATTGACACACTAATAAATGAAAAAAAATGTCAACTCATGAGAATAAGGCCTTGAATCAAACTACCTTTCTAATTTTAAAAATTTGAAGTGAAGAACGATTATTCTTCTAAATCCCGATAATCGTAAACTCAACCCTACGGTTTTTCTGTTTACCCTCTTTGGTATTGTTATCTGCGATGGGTTTTCTGCTGCCATAGCCACGATAAGAGAGCCTGCTTTTAGGAATTCCTTGAATCATCACAAAATTGGCTACACTTCGGGCCCTTTCGGTTGAGAGTTTAGAACAATAATCTTCTGAACAGGAATTATCGGTATGCCCACAAATTTCAATAGTTACGGTGGGATTTTCTTTCATGAATTCAACGACACGATTTAATTCCGGTTTTGATTCTTTAGTCAATTCAGCACTTTGGGGGGAGAAAAAGATATTATTGAGAATAACCGTTTCACCTTTTCGCACGGGTACTAAAAATAAATCTTTGTTCATTTCTTCATACTCCAAAATGTGGGTGAGGTCAAGATTTTCGTTTACCGACAGATACCTTGGGGCTTTTGCTCTAAATCCATATTTCCTCCCGCCGGGCAACACAATTTTATACTCACCTGTAAGCGGGTTACTCGTTGCCGTTCCAATCTCTTCGCCTGTAACTAAATCTTCATATACAATCTCGGCCTCAATTGGCGTGCGTGATTTCTCATCCATCACCTTACCACTGACCAAAACGACAGGGTCAGGCTTCAATTCTTTAGGAAGGCGAATTCTAAATATATCAGTTTTTCCGATAGAATGTGCTTCTGATGAAAAATAGGCATACTCACCTGAGGCCGGAATTGAATAATACGCATCCCAAGCAGCGCTATTGATGGAAGTTCCTAAATTTTGGGGCTCGCTCCAGTTTTTCCAACTGTCGTCGAGGCGGCGCGTAAGAAACATATCTTGTCCGCCATATCCCGAAAAGCCATTTGAAGAAAAGTAGAGGGTTTTTCCGTCTGCCGCTAAAAAGGGCGACATTTCAGTTCCTGCAGAATTGACAATAGTTCCCAGGTTTTGTGGCTCGGTCCATAAACCATCGGGCTTTTTAAAACATACATATAAGTCTTTTCCACCCTGACAATCATCACGCTCAATGGCCATAACAATGGTGCGGCTATCGGTACCCATGTGAAATTCACTATATCGGTTTCGGTTAAAATAGTTTTGAACCGGCACCCTTTCCGGAAATGTCCATCCACTGGCTTTTCGTGTAGAAAGAGAAACCCCTGATGTCATAGAGCCGTCTGCCTCATATATATTGCCAAGTAAAGCCATGTTCCCGTCGGGCGAAATCGCCGCCAAAAAATTATGTCCATCGTTGTTTAACGGCGAACCCACATTGGTGGCACGCGACCAAACTGAGCCCGTTTCAATAATCGAAAACCAGATGTCGTCGTTTACTTTTTCGGGTGCAGAGGAATTTTCCGGGTGGTCTTTTCGGTCAAAATAAAGTGTTTTTCCATCCGGGGAAATTACCGGCATGATTTCATCATAACGGCTGTTGATTCCGGTTCCCAAATTCTGCGGCTTACCATCAAAAACCAGGTCCTTTACCAAATTTATTTCTCCCTCGATTGGTGTATCAGAATCGGATATCCCGATGGCATCAATTTGATTCCAACCCATTACATTTTTGGTATTCAAAACCAGCTTGAGTGATTTTACTTTATAGGCGGTCAGGGGAATTTTCACGCGCAGCATTCTACCCATATCTGGAATTACCCTTGTAGAATCGTTGCGATAAACAGAATGTTCCTTACCCGTAATATCAAAAACATAAATATGGCTCACGGCCCCTGGGTTATGATTTTCGGCAATTGCGATTTGGCGAATGCTCATCGCCTTTGCAAATTCTACCTTAATCCATTCGCCTTCAACATTTTCTTCTCTAAAGGGCGTCCAGGAACAAGGGCTGTCATAAAAGCGGGGTAATACATTGGGTTTTCCCAATACTTGTTGGGCAGAGCCGGCTTTTTCTCCAGCCTGAGAGGAAAATTCGATTACCCTACTGGCCCATTGAACGTTTTGGGATTGAGCAAGCGCAAATAAAACAAACCAAAAAAGGAAAAAGGAAAAGTATTTCTTCATTTAAGAACGGCAAAATTATAACATTTCAACGGTTAAAAATAACGGGAAACGGAAGCGAATGGTATAAAAATCAGCATTTACCATGCCAGAATTCTATTTTTCAACCTTCTTCTTACCATAATCATCAAGCCATTTCTTTTCAGCCTTTGTCAATTGAGGATAACCCTCCTGGCTGATTTTATCTAGGAGACGGTTCATTTCTGCTTCCTCATCCTCCCCTTCTTCCTTTACTATTTTAAACTTTCCTTTTTTCTTCTTTCCACCCAGTTGCTCCAAACCGGCTCCAAAAAAATCGGAAATAGCCTGAGGAATGTCATAGCCTTGTTTCAGACCCCAAACATAAATTCCCCCGGCGACACAGCCATTAACCAATCCAAAAAATTCAGCTTTACTCACAAAAGTTACAACCGAGGTAAGCCGCAAGGCGATAACGATTCCCCCAAATACCCATAGTGGTACATTGAATACCAATAAATGCACTGGAAAGCGTGGCATAAATAAAATGATGGCCATGACCACTCCTGACATCAGGCCTGAAATTCCCATTAAAGAATCCCCCTCAGAATTCCAGCCGGGAATAAGGAAACAAATGAGAAGGGTGAAAATACTGCATACCTGAAAACAGAAAATAAGAAATTGCCGTAATCTTTTTTCGCCTAAGGCCTGCTGAAATAAAATTCCAAATTGGTAAATAAATAGGGCGTTCAAAATAAAACCCCACACACGATGGCTATTTAATTCTGTGGCGAGGGGCCAGGTAAAAAATGACCAAGGTTGATTCAAAAAGGCTGAGAATTGCACTGGCATGAAAAGCCAGCCTCCCACTTTTAGATTGGGTAAAATCAAATCAAAAATCAACACCAGCAGGGTAAAGCTGCCATGCACGATGAGCAAATTTTTTAAAGTCACAGATCTAACCGAAAACGGACTTGAAAAATTCGACATAGATTTACTTTCTAAAGCGGCCGATTATTTTTTGCAGATTTAAAAATAACCAACCTCCTAAAATTCCCATCAAGTGACCGAAATGAGAAACACCCCCACCTGCTGCGGGTTCTTTTATGGAAATCAAAAAAAGCAGGGCTGATATACCTGCGAAGCCCAGCACAAAATCACGGGCTTTGAATTGGATAGGAATGAATAAAAGGCCCAAACGGGCTTCGGGGTAATAAATCGCAAAGGCAGCTAACAAACCGCTAATAGCACCTGAGGCACCCACTACCGGAACGCGTGCCGGATCAAAAAGGGCTAACATTACGCTTGAAAACAATCCACAAAAAAGATAAAACTCTAGAAATTTTCGCTCACGGAAAACCATTTCGACCGCGCTGCCAATGGCGACCAGCGCATACATATTCAGAACGATATGCATAATTCCACCATGTGCGAAAAAATTGGTAACCACTTGATAGGGCTTGAATTCAGAAAATCCGCCTTGAAACCAAGGCACCACAGGTTCATACAAAACCATAAGGTCTGAATACTGATAAGCCACATTGGGCATAACGAGGTTAAAAATCACAAAGACCGCCACGTTGAGAATAAGAAGATTTTTTACAACGGGGGTTAAATGGATTTCATTCATTCTGAAAGCAAATGTGTAGAAAATGAAGAGAGCGGCATAACCACGAAAACAGGTTTTCCTTTTGGAGAAAATTTTGGCTCGTTACACCTGAACAAATCATCAGTTAAAGCCCTGGCCGCAGAAATATCTAAACGATTACCTTTTTTGTGAGCTGCACCCTCAGCCAATTTGGCGGCAATTTTTTCGAATCGTGCTTCACGACTTCGCTCTGCTTCGCCGAGCCCAAGCTCAGCGACAATTTCTTTAAACACCATTTCGGCTTTAGCCGGTAGCACTTCGGGCGGTGTGCCCTGAAGCAACAATGAACCCGAATTGATTTCTAAAAAATCAAAGCCCAAATGACGTAGCTCAGATTTAGCTGATTCAACAATTTGCATTTCCACCGCACTAAATTGCATGGTCATTGGAAAAAGAATTTGTTGACTCGCCACAGGCGGCCGAGTTGAGGTAGCTAAGAATCGCTCAAATAAAATGCGCTGGTGCGCCAATGTCGGGTCAATAATCATCAACCCTGATTTTACCTGAGTGAGCAATAAATGATTATGCAATTGTACTAAAAAACCGTCTTCAGGTATTAGGTTAACCTCTTTCTGGGTAATGGACTGCGAAGGCGATTTCGAAGGTTGGGAAGTAAAACCGGCCGGATTTTGGTATATTTTTTCCCATCCTCCTATATCTTGTTTTTCGACATTCCATGAATCGCGCGTTGTGGATTTGCCCACGACGGGTTCATGGTTTTCTTTCGGAAAAGGAACCGCGCGAATGATGCCAGCCAACTCCTCATCTGAACTTAAATCCGGAATGAGTTGAAATTTACCCAAGCCTTTTTTAACGATGGAGTGCAGAAGCAAATATACTCCTCGCTCATCATCAAACTTTACCTCTGATTTTGTAGGATGAATATTTATATCAACGTGAACAGGATTTATATTAAGAAAAAGGCAAAACAAAGGAAAGGTTTCAGCTGGAATCAAATCTTTGTAAGCACCGATTACGGCATGCTGAAGATATGAACTGCGAATAAACCTACCATTCACAAAAAACAATTGTTCGCCTCTCCCCTTTCTCGAGGTTTCAGGTGTTCCCACAAAACCTTTTATACTTAAGTAAGGCGTTTCTTCTTGCACCGGTACGAGTTTATCCTCTAAATCCATGCCCCATATTCTTATGATTCTCGATTTTAAATTCTCAGCAGGAAAATCGTAAACGAGTGTATCGTTATGCTCCATGCGAAAGGCAATTCCGGGATGTGACAAGGCTATATGCGTAAACTCAGATAAAATATGTTTGGTTTCAACCGGATTACTTTTCAAAAAATTTCTGCGTGCGGGGACGTTGAAGAATAAATTTTTTACAGAAATAAGGGTACCGGTTGATCCTACACAAGGGGTTTGAGAAAGAAATTCACTCCCTTCAATTTTAATTTCAGAACCTAAATCATCTTCATGACGCCGGGTTTTCATGGTAACCTGAGCGACGGCAGCGATACTTGCTAAGGCCTCACCTCTAAAGCCGAGGGTACGAATATTAAACAGATCTTCTTTTTCTTTGATTTTAGAAGTTGCGTGTCGCTCAAAACTCATTCTCGCATCAACGGGCGACATTCCACTTCCATTATCTATTATTTGCACCAACGATTTTCCGGCATCTTTGATGAGCAACTCAATTTTGGAGGCACCGGCATCGATGGCATTTTCCATCAATTCTTTTACGACAGAAGCAGGCCTTTGCACCACTTCGCCGGCGGCGATTTGATTAGCAAGGTAATCCGGAAGTAATTGTATGAGGCTTTCCATCTCTTAACCCTGCGAAATTAGCCCTGTCGCTGGTTCAATACCAAACCTGAATTGTTCACAATGCAAGCCAAAAGGCTTGTAAACAATAGCGGATAAACAGGTTAAGTATCAGATTATCAGGCGGTCTAAACTCACTTTCCCTAACGGCGAATGAGAAGGCGGCTTGTCCAGGTTCCTCCCGATTCTGAAGAAATTTTTACCATGTACATTCCGGGAGCCAACATTTGGCTATCGACAGTATAGGTTTTGCTGACGCGCAAAGATTGGCTCAGTACTCGATTTCCTGCCAAGCCAAAGATTTCCAAATCCCCTCTAAAATTTTCTTTTTCAAAAGAAAGATTGAATTCGTTTTGTGACGGATTCGGAAAAAGAGAAATGCCTTGTAGTTCTTGCTCCATTCTTGAACCAATTCCTGCAAATACAGAATCGCTAATCGTATCTGAATAACAGCCATTGC
>JAYSVQ010000358.1:0-4558 GCA_043718485.1 Bacteroidota bacterium | reverse complement strand
TGTTCTTGGTCTGTTTGGGGAATAAGTTCAGGCATCGTTTTGGGTTTTCCCATTTCGTCCATCGCAACGAAAGTGAAAAAGGCATCGTGGGTTTTTACTTTTTCATTACTGCCCACTCTTTGTTGCCAAACCCGAACTGCAATCTCGAGAGAGTGTGTGAAACTACGGGTAACATAGGCATGAATATGCACCAAATCGCCAATGCGCAGAGCATGTTTAAAATTCACCTCATCAATATTGACTGTTACACAAGGCCCCTCAGCATGAATCTGGGCGCAAATTGCCGCTGCCATATCCATCCAATTTAAAAGGCGACCACCGAGCAAAATGCCCAAGGTATTAGTATCGTTGGGCAACACAATTTCCACATTATGCACAAGACTATCCTGAACTCCTTTTCCCTTTTCGCTGCCCATAGTGTTTAGGAATATTGAACTTCCCAGGTAATTTCCATAGCCTTACGCATCATAGCAGAAACCCCGCAATACTTTTCTTGTGACAATTCAATTGCCTTGATCACTTTTTCCTTGTCCGGGTTTCCGCCGATAACTTTATAAATAATATGCGCCTTGGAATACACCCTTGGGTGCTCATCTGTAAGGTCACCCATAACTTCAATTTTCAAATCTTCAAAATCAACCCTCGTTTTTTGCAAGAGTGAAACTACGTCCATACCTGTACAACCCGCAAGCGCGACCAGCATTAGGGGTTTAGGATTCGGCCCTTGTGCAGGAGGAGAATCCAACTCGATTACATGTCCTTTTACCGTTGAAGTAAAGTGTAGGCCTTCATTCCAATCACAGGTGATGCTATGTTTATCCATGCCCCAAAATTGTACAGAAATTATGGCTGTTAAAATGATTTTTATCAGAAAAGGGGGGATAACATTTGATCCCTTCGGATTCATTCCATTCCTTATTTCATTTTCTAATAACATGCGACCCCTGTCGGAGTCGGGGAACCGAAATGAAAACATTTCTAATAACATGCGACCCCTGCCGGGGACGAAGAACTGAGATGGTTGTAGGGCCTTTCCTGCAATCCCAAACAGATATTCGGTCTTGCATGCAATCCCGGAGGGATTGAACATTATTAAAATTGTATGCGTTTGTGAAGACGACCCCGAAGGCGGTCGCACAAAAATGTTTCAATAAAATAAGGCCAATAACATGCGGCCCAAGTCGTGGTCTCAATAATCCTGAAGGAATTACACATGCATAGAAATGATTTGTAATTCAAATTTGTCAGGTTTGCGCCTATGCCAATAGGCAATTGCCTGGCCACCATACTTCTTATGCATTCAGCACCGCATTTTCGGTTAGACCAATTTGTTTCAAGTCTATCTCAACAATATTTCCCTTTAGTGCCTGTGGAATCATGGAAACAAATTTTTTGCCCCAAGCAATTTCATCTCCACGATAAGAGGTTCTGGAATACACTTGCTGTGAAAATAAATCATCAAAGCCGGTGAGAATAATCATGAACTCTGCGTTGCGGGAAATTAAATCAGGCTCACTTAATCCTAAAATAGGGCTTGTATCATCAATCGGATGCACAATGGTCCAGGTTAAGGCCAGAAAATTAATGGTATTCAATTCAAGATTGAGGTTATGAAATTCTCTTTTTCCGACTTGGGGGTTAAACATCGTCAGCATAACTTCAACTTGACATTCAATCAACTCACTACGGTTCCGATTCGCAGCCCGCAACATAAGACCGTTTATATTTTTGTAAGGCGCGACAATAGCTTGCTCACTAAACACGATTCGGGCTTGGGGTCTTGAGAAACGTCCGTACATAAGGCCGGTTGCCAGGGCAAAGCCCAACAATCCAATCATAGATTCAATGGCAGCCACGGCACTTGCCCAAAAACTTTCGGGTGCAAGCCGACCATACCCTAAGGTGGTAATAGTCTGTGAACTGAAAAAGAAGGCATCAATAAATTCTTCGTTTGCATTTCCTGTTTTACTTCCCAAAAAATTCTCCATGCCAATAAAATAATACAAGCAGGCAAAAAGCACATTCATCAAAAAATAAAAGAGCAAGACCCAAAACAAAAAACGCGGCCAACTCATCATAAGCAGACGCTGATAAAGTGCTACAATATCCCGTTGCTTTACACCGCTACGCTTTACGTTTACACTTCCATCCTTATTAATAAATCGAGAATAACCGGCTACATTCGTATTTCCGAAACCTGAATCATTGCGGCCCTCGGAATCGTTTTTGTAAAAACCTTGAATTCGATTCAGCGTTTCACGAATCATGATTATAGGTTGCGATTTTGGAAAAAATGAAGAATAGTATCGGTGATTTCCTTTACATCTGAATCGCTCAGTTCATAAAATAAAGGCAAGCGAAGCAGATGGTCTGAATACAAATCTGAATTTGGGAGTGAATCGGTTTCACCAAACAACGAGGTATAGTATGGACTTTTATGCAAGGACAAATAATGGAAAACACTCCAGATTCCTTTTTCTTTCAAAACCGAAATGAGGGCTGTTCTTTCCTCAAGGGAATTGCAAAGCAGATAGAATAGGTGTCCGTTGTTGGTGGCAAAATCAGGTACAAAGGGTAGGCCTATTTTGTCTTTTATGGGCTGCAGGGCAGATTGGTATTGCTTCCAGATTTGGATTCGTTTCGTCTGAATGTCATTTAGATTTTCAAGCTGGGCAAAAAGAAATGCAGCGACGACCTCAGAAGGCAAGAAAGAGGAGCCTACATCTACCCAACCATATTTGTCAACTTCGCCCCGAAAAAAAGCGACACGGTTTGTGCCCTTTTCCCAAATAATTTCAGCGCGCGAAAAAAAACGGGGGTTGTTTACGACCAACATTCCGCCCTCTCCACATTGAATATTTTTTGTTTCGTGAAAGGAAAAAGCAGCCAAATCCCCAATTGAGCCTAAAGGTTTGCCCTTGTAACTAGATTCAATTGCCTGCGCTGCATCCTCAATAACAAACAAATTGTGTTTGCGTGCTATCTCAAGAATGGGGTCCATATCACAAGCTACTCCGGCATAATGCACCACCACGATCGCTTTTGTTGCAGGGGAAATACGGTGTTCAATATCTGCGGGGTCAATGTTAGGATGGTGAGGCAGAGAATCTGCAAAGACAGGTTTTGCGCCCCGCAACAAAAAGGGATTTGCTGTACTCACAAAAGTGTAAGAAGGAATTATCACTTCGTCTCCGGGTTTAAGATCGAGCAAAAGACTGCACATCTCTAGGGCGTCTGTGCAAGAAGTAGTCAACAAGCATTTAGCAAAACCAAATCGCTCCCTAAAAAAAGCCTGGCATAACTGTGTGTATTTTCCATTGCCCGAAATTTTTCGGGTTTGAACGGCATCTTCGATGTATTGCGTCTCTTTACCGCTGAGGTAAGGTTTGTTGAATGGAATTTTCACTTAAATCTAATTCTTAGGTTTGGTATTTTCCAGGGCGCGCCATTTTCGTCAACAATTTCTTCGAGGCGCAACAATCCGTCGCCACAAATCACAACGGGTTTATTATCTTCAATACGCAGAACCTTTCCGGTGTGGCGGGGTAGAAAGTGATAATCTTCATCTAAAATGGTTGATTTCAATATTCTGATGGTTTGTCCATTGGCGGTTGTTGATGCTCCCTTTAAAGGAAAACCAAGGGAATCAATGAACCTGTGAATGTCATATGAATATACACACCATTCAATTCGATAATCTTCTTCATCTCGCCAAATAGAATAGGTCGCATCCTCTTCATCTTGCTTTTTGCCTTTTAATTCTTTTCCAAATTGCAGGTTTGCGAGTAGATAATCCAAGCAATTCAAATAACAACCTGAAATTTTCTGAATCGCTTCTTGAAGGGTAATGGGATAAGAAACTTTAATAATGGATTGAAAAATAATATCACCTGAATCATAGGCTTGATTCGCAAAAATTAGGCTGACTCCAATTTCAGGTTCCCCTTCAATTAATGCGGTAACCAACGGAGAATAACCTCGATGTGCTGGTAATATGGAATCGTGCATGACCAACAAGTTATCGAAAGGCTCGATCATCCATCTCCAACCAATGGCCAACCGAATGTGGGCATGAGGCAGTTCGGTTTGCGCACGGGTAAAAAAGGGAATTCCATTTTCTGTTGCAGTTGCTTTTAACTCCAGAAAAAAATCTTTCGCCACATTTCTATCTTCTGCTGCAACCACAAATTCAATTTCAGCTCGCTTTTGAATGGCGTGTTTTAAAACAGTAAGGCCTTTCTCATTCATTAAATAAAGGCCGATAGACTTTGTTGAAATTTCAGCCATTTACAAATTAATTGAATCGCTTACAATGTATCTCGGGCGATTTTTGCTTTGTTCGAACGTGCGCCCAACATACAAGCCGACCATTCCCAAAACTGAAATAATTACCCCCGACAAAAGCCAAATGGAGATGATTAAACTGGCAAATCCCAGAACAACAATTTCGCCCCTCACATAAAGCCAAATAAAATAGGCTGAAATCAATAACGAAGAAAAAGAAATCATTAATCCCAGTTGAATGACCAACCGTAAAGGTTTCTCTGAAAACGATAAG
>JAYSVQ010000357.1:0-4561 GCA_043718485.1 Bacteroidota bacterium | reverse complement strand
GAAGACGGAGATAATTTCGTTGGAAGCGATTGGTAATAAATAATTTAGGTTAAACAGGAAACAATGGCACATCCCAAACGGAAAATATCCAAAACCCGCCGCGACAAGCGTAGAACCCATCACAAACTCGAGCAGAGGCCTTTTTATATTGACCCTGTAAGTGGCGAAACCACTTTGTTTCATCGGGTAAACCTCGAAAGCGGTTATTACCGCGGTCGGCAGGTGATGGAAGGTAAAGAGGAATAAACCTCATTAAATGCGCATAGGCATTGACATCATGGGGGGGGATTTTTTTCCCGATGCTCCAATTGATGGCGTTTTACAAATCTTAAATCAGAAAGGCAACAGCTTAATTCCGGTTTTAATAGGGGATTCTATGCTCATTTCCGGCGCCTTAGAAAAGCGTGGATTGAACCCTTCTGATTTTGAAATTGCCCATACAAGTCAGGTCATTGAAATGGGCGAAAGTCCGGCACGTGCAATCGCCACAAAGCCTGATTGTTCCATCAATGTGGGCATGCGATTGGTTAAAGAAAAAAACATTGCTGCTTTTGTAAGTGCTGGAAATACCGGCGCAATTTTAGTTGCCTCAAGCCTCAGTCTAGGCAATTTGCCGGGCGTGAGTCGGGCAGCCATTGGCGTTTTAATGCCAAACTTAAGAGGCAACGCAGCCTTGTTACTCGACATTGGCGCTAACATTGATGCCAAACCAGAATATTTGGCCCAATTTGGAATGCTTGGGTCTGTCTTTATGCGCTCAATGATGAAGATAGAAAACCCAAAAGTGGCCCTATTAAATGTTGGAGAAGAAAAAGGAAAGGGAACCGCAGCGGTAAAAGAGGCCTATTCATTGCTGGAAAATAATCCACTCATTCAATTTTCAGGAAACGCAGAGGGCAGAGACCTGCTCATTGCCAATGCAGATGTTTTTGTGTGCGATGGTTTTACAGGCAACATCGTCCTCAAGTTTGGTGAATCGATTTACGAGGAATTAAAAGGCCATTACCAAAATGATAGCTTCATAGAATCTTTCAATTTTGAAAATTATGGGGGCGTGCCGGTTTTAGGAATTAATGGAATCGTCATGATTGGTCATGGAATCAGTGGAGAAAAAGCAATTGCCAACATGATTCGCCGAGCAGGAGAAGCTGCCGAAAACGAACTCAATACAAAAATAAAAGACTTTTTTGCGAGCATGCCGAGCCCTCAGGCATAAAAAAGAGGTCTTTCCTTATTCATTTATTTTTTATTCTGCTCCTGAAAATCGTCATTTTCTTTGGGTATGCTATCTTTACCGTACATGAAAACAAAAGCTGCGATAACCGCATTGGGCCACTATCTCCCAGACTACGTTTTAACAAACGCAGAACTTGAGAAAATGGTAAGTACCAATGACCAATGGATTCGTGAAAGAACTGGCATTTCTGAACGACGCATTCTTAAAGGAAACAAAGGCCTTTCTTATATGTGTGAAAGAGCGGTTTTAGAATTATTAGATCGGCGAGGAATTTCACCCTTAGAAATTGATTTGCTCATCGTTGCAACCGTAACCCCAGACCATACCTTTCCTGCAACTGCAAATATTGTCGCAGATCGAATAGGCGCAAAAAATGCTTGGGGTTTTGACCTCGAAGCTGCTTGCTCCGGATTTTTATATGCCCTCGTTACTGCTTCAAAATTTATTGAAACCGGAACCCACAAAAAAGTGGTAGTTGTAGGAGCCGATAAAATGTCTTCTATCATCAACTATGAAGACCGCAACACATGTATTATTTTTGGAGATGGTGCCGGTGCCGTTTTACTTGAAGCCAATGAGGAAGGAAATGGAATTGTCGATTCCGTTTTGAAATCTGATGGAAGTGGTTGCCAATATCTACACATGAAGGCAGGTGGTAGTTTGAATGAAACTTCAAAGCGAACCATTTTAAATGGGGACCACTACGTCTATCAAGAAGGTAAAACGGTTTTCAAATTTGCGGTTACCCAAATGGCTGATGTAAGCGCAGAAATTATGCAGCGCAATAACCTAACCGCAAATGATGTTGCTTGGCTGGTGCCCCATCAGGCAAACAAGCGCATCATTGATGCAACCGCAGACAGAATGGGCCTTGCACCTGAAAAAGTAATGGTAAACATTCATAAATACGGCAATACAACTTCTGGCACCCTGCCTATTTGCCTTTACGAATGGGAAAAGAAACTTAATAAAGGCGATAATATCGTGCTGGCTGCATTTGGGGGAGGTTTCACATGGGGTTCTGTTTACCTGAAGTGGGCTTATTAATCCCAATAATCTAATCATGAAAGCGCGCTTAAATTCTTTCTTTTTTCTGCTGATAATTGGCGGGGCGATGGGTTGCGCTTTCGATAATGACTTAGCTTTTGCGCCCAAAACCCTGAGTTCTTTTTTGTTGCTCGAAGATTCCGTTTCCGGCAATCGCAGCTTGCTGGAATTCAAAAACAATACTGCGGTTTTGGATGTGCAAAACCAGGTTTCAATTCCAGTTTCAGGCTTAACGGATGTGGCTTTAAGTGCGGATGGCCTTTGGCTTTGCGACCGTGCAAACCAACAAGTCATTTTAATTGAGCCTTTACAAAAAACAATAATTTCCACCTACAATTTTCCTGATATTGTACCTCACTTTATTTCGATTGGCGATAAAGAATTTTTGATTAGTGATTCCAGCAGCGGATTTGCAGAAGTTCGAAAAATAAAAAATAACGACCAGTTTTCTTTCCAGCCTTTACAAGGGCCTCCTTCACTTAGTTTTTTTGCTGCCGGAAAGTTTTATCTAAAAAAAGGGTGTTGCTCCATTGGAATTTTGAGAGAAGGGACAGGAACCGAAACTCAATCTTATTCCTTACCCGATACGATTAGCTCACCCGACACTATCGTTCAAATTCAAAAAGACTATTCAGCCACCATTCGAATTACCGCCCAAAATGGCTCTGCGTCAAAACAATACAATATTGACCCAAATTCTGAATTGCTAAGTGGGGGCGCGGCTACAAATCATGATTGGATTTTGTATAGCCCATGGCAAACAGCATCATTTGGCACAGAAATAATTGGTTCTGTTTCCCTCGAAAGTCAAACCTTGCCGGGCACAGGAATTACAAGTACCGTTTCTAATTTTTCTTGCGACTTTTTTTCTGGCAATATTTTCTATCAATCCGGCGACAGTCTTTTTTTACAAAAATGGGGTACAACAGTCAAACTTTGGTCTTACCCCTTGGGAACCAAAAGATTAGTAAAAGGACTGCATATTTTAGGGCGCGAGGAATAGCGGATTATCTTCATGCTTGTAAGGGTTTTTTCCTAATTTGGCTTCCTGTTTAGGAGTTATGGCAGTTACAAACGAATTGGAAAAAGGAATGGCAATCAAGCACAACAATGATATTTTTCTTGTGCTTGACTTTCAATCCTTTCAAAAAGGCAGAGGCTCATCCAACCTTCGAGCGAAACTCAAAAGCCTCAGCACGGGAAAAACAATCGAAACAAATTTTGCCGGGGATAATAAATTTGAAATTGTACCTGTTGAACGGCACACATATCAATACCTCTACCCAGATGGAGATTTTTATGTTTTCATGCATATCCTCAATTTTGAACAAATAAATGTTGAGCCTTCATATATTACGGGACTTCCTTTCTTAAAAGAGGGAATGGAATGCACCATCATGCTCGATGTCAGCTCTGAAAAAATATTGGGTGTTGAACTTCCCATGAGTGTAGCTTTGGAAGTAACCTACACTGAACCATCAGTAAAAGGCGACACGGTTAATAATGTAATGAAGGCAGCAACCGTTGAAACCGGTGCCACAGTAAAAGTTCCTATGTTTGTAAATTCAGGAGATAAAATTAAAATTAAAACAGATACAGGTGAATATATAGAAAGGGTTAAATAAGAATGGCACAAAAACCTACAACAGCAGAAATGGATTTTAAAGAAATACAAGAATTAGTCAAAATGGTGACTAAGTCTGACATTATGGAGCTTGAAATTGAGCGAAAAGATTTCAGGGTTCGAATTAGCAAAGGCAATTCAAAATCATCAATGGTATATGAAATGCCGCCTACCCTGCAATATGCCTCAGCACCGCAGGTGCAAGGCAATAACGCACAAGGGGGAGAAATGCAGCCCGCAGCACCAAAAGAGGATGTAACCCTTTATACTTTTAAGTCGCCGATGATTGGTACATTCTACCGTTCAACCTCACCAGAAAAAGAATTTTTTGTAAAAGTGGGCGATTCAGTTTCTGCCGGTTCCGTACTTTGTATCGTTGAGGCGATGAAACTATTCAACGAAATTGAGTGTGATGTAAGCGGAAAAATTGTAAAAATTCTGGTTGAGAATGCTCAACCGGTTGAGTTTGATCAACCCTTATTTTTAATTCAAAAAGACTAGGTGGCGAAAAAAACAACTTTCAAAAAAATCCTCATAGCCAACAGAGGAGAAATTGCATTGAGAATTCAACGCTCTTGCAAAGAAATGGGCATCAAGACGGTTGCAGTTTATTCGACTGCCGACGCAGATAGTTTACATGTAAGGTTTGCAGA
>JAYSVQ010000356.1:0-1599 GCA_043718485.1 Bacteroidota bacterium | reverse complement strand
CACATCATTTGCGATTTTCATGCTTTTTTCTGCGTTGCCAAATGCGGGTCCCGAATAGGCAACGGCCATTAATCTTGCTTCTCCATTAAATTGTGGAATGGGAACTTGAATTTTTATTTCACCCGAGGCATCCGTTCTTCTAATTCCGCTCCAAAAGGATAACAGTTTGAATCGTTCAGATTGAATCGGGTTTTGTCGTTTTGCGCCAGCCTCGTCGCCGCCTGCGGGGGATAACCTTGAATCGATTACTTCGGGTAAGAGAAATTCATAAATATCATAAGAGGCAACTGCCAATCTTCTTTTGGCATACATATATGCATAAGGGTCTGGCGTTTTATAATTTTTGATTTGTAGAATTCCCTCATCGACAAGGGCAAGGGTTACAAAAATATTTTCACGCGGATTTGTTTTTACAATAATTTCCTGTGTTTTGCCCGGCTTAATTTTGTCTGGGGCTTGAATCGAAACTGCTAATTTATTGTTGACTTTTTCAACCATTGCAGAGGCAAAGCCATGACCTACCAAAAGTGGGAATTGGTTGTTCTTTTCATGGGGTCTGAACAAGGTTGCGGTCACATAAAAATTGGGCAGATGCGCATCTTTAAGCGAAATGGTGATTTCTGCGGCATGGTTTTTCACCTCAAGGTATTGGTATTCCATAACCTTTTCACGCTCAACGGTGACTAACATTTTTCCATTGAAAGGAGTGGTAAATAAGACCTTGGCGGATTCACCAGTTTTGTAGGCGCTTTTGTCAAATACAATTTCAACTTTTCCTTCTTTGTCAACTTCAAAAGCGGTGGCATTTTCTGAGCGCCAGCCGTAGGCCCAATACCGATTGCTTACATAAGAGGTTTCTCCCTTTCTGTACAATCGTACTTCATATTCGCCATTCTGCCGAAAGTGATTGGTTAAAGATGCAATGCCTCCATTAAAATTAAGGGCTTGTTTTTTGATTTCAACGATTTCTTTTTGTTCAGAGACATAACGATAGTTGCCGTCGTAGTTTCTTAACACTGTATGCCATTCCTTTCTGATGACTTCGACTTGGCCAATGTAGTTTACAGCTTGATCAGCGCCGTTTACTGCAGCGAATTCTATTCGTGTTGGTTTTTCTAAATCTAAATAGTATTTGTCTGCCTTAATTCCCAGGTAAATTGAATTTGGGTAAGCCTGGAAATTTAAACTACGGTTTACGGTTCTTCCCGTTGGGTCAAAAACACTTAAGAAGGCAGTGCCTTGCAAATACCCACCTGATTTTATATCGGCGGGCAATTCATAGGTTAATTCACCCTTTCCTTCATCGTTTAGGATGTCTTGCGTGAGATGATTTTCTAAGTAGGAACCTTTTTCAGAGGAATTAGTGAAATCGTAACCTGGAAATCTTTTGCTGGTGAAAGGGCTGTGAACCAATCTAACATCAAGTTCAAAATTTTGATTTGCCGCAGGGGCCCCAAATAAAAATTCGGCATCAAAGGTGAAGTTTACTTTTTCTCCGGGTTTAATTATTTTTTTGTCTGCATTTAAGCGGGTTCTGATTTTGTCGGGAACAAATTCCTCAACCGAAAATCTGTGGCTGGCTAAAAGCTCACCCGAACC
>JAYSVQ010000355.1:0-4566 GCA_043718485.1 Bacteroidota bacterium | reverse complement strand
TCAACGCCGGCAACCGACAGGTCAAGAATGCGCGCTGCATGGATGGCGGTTTGTGATTCTTCTTCTGTTAATTCAATAACTTTTGCTGAGCCGCCCCGATGCAGATTTGACCGGAATTCTCCTTCCGGCCCTTGTCTGCGCATAGCGCCAACAACCTTATCTCCAACTACAAAAGCACGAATATCTGCGCCCTTAGCTTCATGAATAAATTCCTGAATTAAGATATTTACGCCTATCGAGTGAAAAGCTTCAATAACTGATTTTGCTGCTTTTTTTGATTCAGCAAGTACCACACCTATGCCTTGGGTTCCCTCCAATAATTTTATGACCACGGGCACACCGCCAACAGCAGAAATCAAATCGTTTACATCCACTTGTTCACGAGCAAATGCGGTTTTCGGCATTCCGATTCCTTCAGCAGACAGAAATTGAATGGCTCGCAATTTGTCTCTTGACCGCACGATTCCATGCGCTGAGTTGGTTGAGAAGACACCCATCATTTCAAATTGCCTCACGATGGCCGAACCATAAAAGGTAACCGAAGCACCGATTCGGGGAATCACAGCATCTACATTGTCAAAAACACGACCGTGGTAATGTACCCTCGGTTTTCCTTTTTCCATGATTACGTAGCAACGTAAATGGTCAACCACTTCAACTTCATGTCCCCTTTCAAGCGCGGCTTCCTCCAAGCGACCTGTTGAATACAAAGATCCTTTTCTTGATAAGATAACTATTTTCACTTTATGATAATTAAACGATGATGAATTCTACCTGAACTACTTCTTTACTTTCTTATTAAAACTACGATTTTTAAACCGAACATCGACCACAAATCCTTGCGCCAATAATTTCCGTCCAATCAAAACCGGGTAATCCATAGACGAGCGATCGGCAAGGCTAATCTCGGTTTCCCATTCTTTTCCGAAGAGTATTACTTTGGTTTGAATAATGTACCGCATTTGTTCCTCACCTGAACTTGACCGAATCGATTTATAGTCAACCATAGGTAAAGTGAAGGCTAAATTGTTGTAGGAAGGATGGGAGGGATGGTCTAATTGAAAGGAAACCATTCTTTTTCCATCTACTTCTTTTTCAGTCACATCATGAACGTGCAAGGAAGAGGAATAGGCACCCGTATCCACCTTTGCATCAATATCCCAAAGCATTAAATCGGGGAGGTCTAATTTCTCCAATCTGCCGAGGGTAAATATTTTTCTTGATTTTGCCATGGCCCGGTTTACACAAGCGCCTGCAAGTTTAAAAAGTGTTCCTGAGAAAAGTCAATTTCCTTTTCATTTCTTGCCAGTAAAAAATTCGCCCCATTTTATTTTACCTTTGCCCGCCGATGTTTTCATCCTTTTCAAAGCGAAAGCTGATTGATAAAATTCTGATTGTTTCAGGCAGCATGGTATTTATCATGCTCATTTTTTATTTGTTCATTACCTACCGCGCACCGAGGCAATATTTGCTCAAACCCGGATTTTCGGGTTGGGTAACTGTGAAATACGAAAAACCCCATGCCGGAAATATGAATAGAGAGGGAAAGAACCGTGTTTTTGAGGTTCCTGACAATGGAATGCTCGAAACAAATGAGCGGTTTGATTTCGGATGGGGCAAGGATGACTTCTTTTGGCTGAAGGATGGAAAACGTGAACCCATACCTGCCGTGATTTCAAGTGATGAGGGCATGCGCTCTTGGGTTCACCATAAAATGGCAGATTATGCTAAACTAGACTGCCTGTTGACCCAGGTGGGCAGGTACAGCGATACCCTGCTTTTTGATGGCTCAAAGGTTGAAAGACAGGGAGATACGGTTAATGTAACCCACGGCAGAAAGGTTTTGCAGCACTTTTTTATCTCCTCAAAACCCGAAAAGATTGGTTTTCAGCCCCCCCCTTTACCCGAAGAAAGAAAATGGTGGTAGCAGATTTTCAAAAAGTCTCTTTGTAAATCGTAGAACCTCCATTATCTTTGCACTCCCTAAAATTTGTAGGAATACATTCAATATCAAATATGGCTGTTAAGCTTAGACTCAGGAGATTAGGAAGAAAAGGAAAGCCCTATTATCACGTTGTGGCCTCTGATTCACGTTCCCCACGCGATGGTAAATTTATCGAGCAAGTGGGTGTTTACGATCCAACCCGCAACCCCGCACAAGTTGAAATAAACCATGACAAGGCCATTCAATGGCTTAAAAATGGGGCTCAACCTACAGATACGGTTCGTGCCATTCTAAAATACACGGGTGTTAACATGAAATATGCCTTGATCAAACAAGGTAAAGATGAAGGCACCGTAGAAACCCTTTACAATAAGTGGTGGGAAGAGCGCCAGTCTAAAGTAAGCAATAAGGTAAGTGGCTTAGATGAAGCCAAGCGTAAAGCTGCTGGTGAGCGTAAAAAGCTTGAATCTTCAATAAGAGAAGTTAAAACAGCGCAGATTCGTGCTAAAAATACCCCTCCCGCACCCGTAGTTGAAGAAGTGGCCCCTCCGACAAATGAGGTTGCCCCTCCAACAAATGAGGTTGCCCCAGCTGCAGAAGAAGCACCTTCTACTGATAACGCATAACGCTAAACTAGGTGAAGCCTCTATTTAAAGCAGGCTACATTTCAAAAGTTCATGGCATTAAGGGCGAACTTAAAGCCCGATTCGATGTCGAAGACATCGCAGAATTCAAAAAAGAAGCGTCGCTTTTCCTATTTAAGAATGGAAAACCGACGCTTTTTACGGTTCTGAATTTCAGAATCTTGAGTCCGGAAGAGGTGATTCTCTCCCTTAAAGAAATCACCGACCGCAATGTAGCCGAATCCTGGAAGGGAGCAGAAGTGCAGTATCCCTCAGAAAATTTGCCGCAAAGAAACGAAGATGATTTTTTTCTATCTGAACTAATAGGGTTTAGGGTACAAGATGAAAAACTGGGAACCTTAGGGCTCATTTCTGAAGTGATTGAAAAGCCAGTTCAGAATCTGCTCAGCATGAATATGAATGGAACCGAGGTGCTGATTCCCATAGATGATGCCATTGTTTTGCGGGCCGACCACGACCAAAAAACCCTCTTTACTTGCCTTCCTGATGGCTTATTAGAGGTGTACACTACACCCGGGCGCTCCGACGAGGAAGAAGAATAATATAGTGCCTCCTGCAATTTACACTTAGGCACTAAGGGTAAATGCGCAATCTTTTTTTTCGGTGTTTGAACGGTTAGGAGGCATTTGCTTTTCCTCCACATTTGTATTGTTAACATTGATTAATGATTTGGTTGGTTATATAAAACGTTCTTTACATTAGGCTTTCCTTTGAATCAAAAGTGCGAACGTAAGTCAGAGACTTACAGAAAACTCCTCCGAAGCGGGGAGTTTTTTTTGCCCAAAAACCAGTCCTTCCCGGCTTGCCCTTTGTAAAAGGTAAAAAAGGTAAAGCAGTGAATTTAGCCCGGGTAGCGTTCTCTCGCTTTTTGTTTTTTATACGGGTATTCACCTAGCTCATGAAATGGTAAATAGTTGATTGTCAATGGTTTTTATTTTAGTGTAGGTAAAATATCGTAGATAAAAATTCGGTAATTCTGCCCTGTTTCTTTAAAAGGGTTCTATTGAAATTTGTTTTAAGTTGGTTAACAAGCTTCAGCTTCTTCGTTGATAGTTCAATTGGTTGGTTATTGATTTACAGAAGCAGAGGTTCTTTTAGGGGTAACAAGGCAGCCTTCGCGAGAGCGAAGGCTGCTTCTTTTTGGACTTTTCCTTATTCTAAGGGATTGCTCCTACGCAATTTTACCTAGTCAGAAAATACGACTTTTTCGCCAGTGAAAAGCAGGGTTTCAAAATGAACTTTGAATCGTAGTTTATTTAGTTTTTCAAACAGTTAGTTAGTTGGTTAATTGATTTATTGAATGGCCTCCGAAATCCCTCGGAGGTCTTTTTTTTGACCAAAATCGCACCTTTTTCCCATTTGCAAACCCGATTCTAAGCAATTCAACCTAGTTTTCTTTTTGTGAAAATCGGTTTTTATTGGGGTGACTTAAGCTGGGCGAACTTGTAACTTCGTAATAGTTGGTTTTTTCATACGTTCTTTTTTAGGTTGGTTAAAAGGGCAGGGGCTTCCGGAATATCCGGAGGCTTTTGCCTTTTAAAGGGAATCTGATTTCTTTGAATTACTCCTTAAAAATGTTTTTGCAAACAAGCCGATTTACCTCGGCAAGAAACGAAAGGATGTGCAGCAGGCATTCCCTGCAAATTAGATTTGGCTCCATTCCCAACAATTAGGAGTAAAGTCATTCCTTTTTCGGCTATTCAAATGCCCTAGTCCATGGCTTTTGCTTCCCTAACCCAAAAAGCCTCTTGATTTGAGGTTCGACGTGCAAAGTCATGTTACACAGGTTTTTCATCCTTTACCCAACCAAGGCCAACAGGTCGAAATCTGGTACATACTCCGTATATACTCCGTGTTTTCTCCGTATTAGTTCCGTATTCAGCCCGTGTTTGGCACCTGTATGACCCGAATCCCATGCAGTATTGAAATTCTAATGAAGGTTTGGGAAAGCATAACCCACTTTTCCTTTCAATAATG
>JAYSVQ010000354.1:0-4568 GCA_043718485.1 Bacteroidota bacterium | reverse complement strand
GGCTGGTTTCAAAAATTACATAATTCACTTCAGCATCGAGGCTTCGAAAAACAAGGCTCAATCGATCTCTAATTTTTCTGTTCATTACTCTTCCTTCCACATACACCTCATCATGATGTCTGATATAAATTTTTAATAGATATCCTAATTCTGTACATCGCCTGTCTAATTCAAAGGCATCCGCCTCAAAAAAATCTCCAATTCTAAAATCGTCAAGGTTGACCTTAAAAGAATCAGGGGCGGTTCGAGAAAAATACTCAGACTTTCCACAAAAAGCAGGGCCATACAATAAAAATATTTTCTTTTGAAAAGGGGATGCCTCTGAGGCTCTATCTGTTTTCAATAATGAATATAAAAGCCCTGGATTTTTCAAACGAAGGGCGCTCCACGCAGCATTTTTTCTTTGGTGACTCCATGTATTGAATTGGTCAATGACCTCCTCATGGCTGCCCCATTCATATTGAATTCGAAGTGCGTGCTTTTCCCTAAAGGCATGCAATACATCTACTGTCTGGTAAACATCCTCAGAAATTCTGCCTGAAAAGTCAAAAATGGAAAAGGTTGCCAGACTCAGCAAATCCGTCTGGGTCGCAAATAAATATAAATCCAACTCCGCTTTATTCTTTGTCTCCCACCAAAAGGGAAAGTAATGCCAACGAACGATCTCCAAAATTCTCCGACGCTGTTGCCCACTTATTTCGGGATGTTGCAACAGAATATCTCTGGCAATCGAAACGCCTGCTGCTTCATGTCCGGGAGCTTTCCAATTTCCATTCTCAATAACAGTTGTTTTTATTTTTCCAATATCATGAAGAACGGCTGCCCAATAAAACACTTCCTCTTCTTCTTTTGTGAATGAGAATCTTTCCTTGAGGGAAAAAAAAGAATTCACCACCATTTCGGTGTGCTTTAAAACATTGCCCTCTTTGTGGTAACGAGGATTTTGTTGTGTAGCCATTAGCTGCTCAATCAAATCATCAGGTAATGGAAGCGGCTTATTGCTCATCTTCATCCTCTTCTTTTGTTAAGGAATCCAAATCTTCATCTAATTCCGGGTTCAATTCAGAATCACCGGATTCATCCCCTTCCCAATCATCAAATTCCTCAAAAAGAATGGGGTCCTCGTCTTCAAGCAATAAGCTATCTAAATCATCTTCCTCACTCCAATCAAATTCAAAAGTATTTTCTCTTTCAAACTCGGGGTCAAAGAGCTCGGTTTCATCAAACTCAATTTCACTCTCCATGGGAAGAGGCTCAGTTCCAGTATAGGTCGCATCGAAGATGAGAGAAAATTCAACCCTTCGGTTGATTTTTTTTCCTTCAACCGATTTATTGGGAACCATGGGCCTTGTTTCACCAAAACCATTTGCCATAACACGGCCGGGTTCTATTCCCTCGACCGCCACAATGTACTTCATGATTTTATTCGCCCGTTTACGACTTAATTGCAAATTATACTTCGCATCACCATCAGAATCTGTATGTCCGGCAATTTGAAGTTTATACATAGGGTACCGCTTTAAAAATCTTGCGATATAATCGAGCCGGGGTTCAATAGATTTGTTGAGCTCGTAACTATTTTCTTCAAAATTAAAACTTTCAAAAACCACCGGCTTCCCTGCATTTAGCGCAGCCGTTAGAGCCGTAAAAGAACTATCAGATGTTAATTCAATGTCTTCTTTAATCGTAAAATAATTTTCTCCCTGAATGTAAATTTCATAATAATGATCGCGAATCAAATCAAATTCAAAATAACCTGATGGGTTAATAAATTTAGGGGCTATTTCTATTCCTGCCGTTTTATCGAGCACCAATACCACACCTGTGAGGGCTTGACCCGAAATCGAATCCATTAAAAATCCCTTGAGTGAAGCAACAGCATCGGGTCGCGCTTCCATAGGTAAAGGAAATGAAAACAAATCAAAATCTTGTTGCAACTCGGGTCGATCATCGCCGGGTTTAGCTTTAGAAAAAAACAAGCGGGTTGCTTTTCCATCAATGGAAAAGTAATATTCATGAGACCGCGAATTAACCAATGGCCCAAGATTTTTGGGCGACTCCCAATGGTCGCCCAACCACCTTGCTTTGAAAATATCATATCCACCCACATTGCTTAAGTGGCCGGTTGAACTGAAATACAAGGTTTTATTTACTTGATGAAAAAAGGGGGTTACTTCATTTTCATACGTATTAATTACAGGTCCTAAATTGAGGGCGGGTCCAAAAGAACCGTCTTCTTGTTTATAGGAAACAAAAAGGTCAGAACCACCAAAGCCGCCTTCACGATTAGAGGTAAAAAACAACATGCTTCCATCGGGGCTGGTGCTAGGCTGAGATTCCCAATATTCAGTATTTACATTGGTTCCTAAATTTCTAACCTTTTCCCAATCACCACCTATAAATTCAGCCGTGTAAATATCGCAAGAACCAAAGCCAAGCGGGTCATCACATCGTGCAAAGAAAAGTGTTTTACCGTCTGGACTCAAACAAGCCGAGCCTTCGTTGTGTTCACTATTTATTGACTTAGAAAACTTCTGAGAAAAAGACCAGGTTCCATCCATAAAATCTCTCTCGACATAAAAAAGATCTTCATTTTTCTTTCCATAAAAATCATCGATAATAATTTCTTCATCTCTTCGCGATGTAAAAATCAAAACCGAATCTGAAGGGTGCATAAAGGGCGCATAATCTGCTTTCTCTGAATTCACTTTTTTTCCCATGTTGAGCATCACGCCCTGAGGAGGAATCAAAGGGTCGATTTTTCTTCGCGCCTCTAATAGCCTATAGTAAAATTGCAAATCAACCCAATCGCTTCTGAATTTGGAACTCAATGAATCATATTTGCTTTTTATCATCCCTGAAGGATCCCGTTGGTGATTCAGTCCCAACTCATAATACAGAAGGGCGCCAGAAGTATCGCCCTTTTCTTCTCTTGTCTTTCCGAGAAGCCAAAGAAGTCCAACATCATCCCTAAAGTTTTTGACCCCAAAATTTGAAATATAGCCCGTGAGTAAGGAATCAAGTGCATCGATTGAGCCATTCTCCCTTAACAAATCCATGAGCTTGATTTGTTTTTCGTCACGGAAATAGGGAATGAAATTCAGGTTAGGAAATCGAACATAGGGCTCTGCACCATATTCGGGGTCGGCAGTTTCTTCGTACAAATAAACCCCATCGCGAAATTGCAGGTTTACATCTTTTTCGACTTGAGAAAAAGAAGGGGACGAAAAAATAAAAAGCCCCAAAAGTAGCAATAGAAATTTAATGCATTCCGGCATTCCGGCAACACAAAATAAGGACCCGGTCTTTACCTCCTTTTTCGTCAAAAAAATAAATACAAAAAGTTTATAAACTATAATTAACCAATCTCACTAAAAATTCCCTGACGTTTAATGCAAACGTCACATCCTTAGCTGGATCAGGGTAAGAACCGTCAGAAAATTGAACGTATAATTTTACGGTTGTACCTGAAGCCGTTTCCAATAAACTAATTCTGATATTAACCGGGGTTTCTGAAATTTCTTCAATACTCGCACCATCAAAAATTAATTCTGTACTCAATTCACGAGCAAACAGCCCTCTTTTGGCCATAAAAGCTAGTGCTTGAATTTGAATAAACTCAATCGTATTGGGACATTCAGCCTGAAAAATAGGAATACTTAATCCATTAACGACGGTGCGGGAAACGGTAACCTGAATCTTTTCACTTGAAATCTGGGCAGGACTTTTAGGCTTTGCCCCTCCCTTCATTTCCTCCAAAATTTCACCTGCACCTTTCGTTTTCAATTGTTGTTCCAAAATTTTGAGGGCATCTTCACGCTGAACTAAATCCTTATATTTTAAAGCAATTGCTTTCAATTCAATATTTTCTTTTTCGTAGTTAGACTCGCGCTGGGCAAGTAGCTTTTCACGATTGTCAATTTGTCGTTCTCTTTCGTTCAGCTTTTTCTCTAACTCAAGCAATCGCACCAATTGGTCTGATGGGTTTAAATCCCTAATTTTTTTGGCCTCAGCCAATTGAACATTGAGACTATCTACCAGAACAGAGGTTTGTTTTGATTCATTTCTAAATTTCTCGCTTTTTGCCTTTTCTTGGGATAAGGCTGTTTGAATTGAATCAACTCTGTTTTTATAGGTAAGCATAATTTGTTCGGCTTCCTTTCTTTTTTGAATGGATGATTTTGCATCGGCAAAAACATTTCGAAGAGAATCTCTTGAAGCCAAAAGTTGTTTATCTATATTTTGATTCGCCACTTTTGCCTTATCCAAATCTAATTTTAATGAAGAATTATTTTTTGCCAATTCATCTGCCGAAGCTTTTAAATTGTTGGTCTCTGTTTTTGCTTCTTTTGCTTGATTCATGGCAGTACTCCACTTTGCTTCGGCCTCCTCTTTTTCTATTTTGAGTCGCTTATTTTCTTTTTCCAAGATCTGGAATTCGGCTTTTAACGCAGTTACTTCTTCAGCAGGGGATTGCCCCTTTTCAAGGTTTGCAATTCGCAGGCTCAGTTTTTGAATGGAATCTCTGGCACCCGACAATTCTGGGTTCATTGCATTTTTAACATCTG
>JAYSVQ010000353.1:0-4575 GCA_043718485.1 Bacteroidota bacterium | reverse complement strand
GCCCTGATAGGGCGGCTGTTGCCTGAAGTTTGGGAAATTTAAACGGCGGCTGATGCAGCTCTGGGTGCAGTTGCTTTGCCGCTTGCAGCATTCACTACAGCTTCAAAAGCGGTAGGATTATTCATGGCCAAATCGGCGAGTACTTTACGATTCAAATGGATGTTTGCCTTGGCAAGCATATTTACAAAACGGCTATAGCTGAGTCCGTTTAGTCTTGCTCCGGCATTGATACGTTGAATCCAAAGTTTTCTAAACTCACGCTTTTTGGCGCGACGATCACGGTATGCGTAAACGAGGCCTTTTTCGACCTGGTTTTTGGCTACGGTCCATACATTCTTTTTACGCCCAAAATAGCCTTTGGCCATTTTGAGGATTTTCTTTCTTCTTTTTCTTGAAGCTACGTTGTTGACTGAACGAGGCATAGTATTTCACTGTTTATGGGAAGTGCAAGTGGCAGATGCGCTTGAGAACTTGCAGCGCCCGATGTTACTTAATTAAATGCAGAGCAATGCGCGGATTAGATTTTCGTCGGGTTTAGAAACCGTGCTTGTTTTGCGAAGATTACGCTTACGCTTGTTTGATTTCTTGGTAAGAATATGGCTATGAAAAGCCCTTTTACGCTTAATCTTACCCGTTCCGGTAATGGTAAAGCGTTTTGCTGCTGATTTTCTGGGTTTGCTCTTTGGCATATCTATTCCCTATCAAATTAAGGGGACGCAAAGTTATCACTTTTCTTGAAAAAATGGAGTAGAATGAGATTTTTTATCCCGAATTGAAGGTAAGGCTTACTTTTTGGCTTTACCGGCAGCTTTTGGGGCGAGAATCAGGTGCATTCTTTTACCTTCGAGCTTGGGCATGGCTTCAACTTTAGCCTCATTTTCAAGGGCTTGGGCAAATTCGAGAAGAATTTTCTCTCCACGATCGGCATAGACAATGCTTCTACCAAAAAAGTGGACATATGCCTTAACCTTATTGCCTTCTGTCAAAAACTTTTGGGCATGCTTTAATTTGAAATTGAAATCGTGCTCGTCGGTATTGGGACCGAACCTGATTTCTTTCATTTGGGCAGCGTGTTGTTTAGACTTTTGCTCCTTTTCCCTTTTCTTTTGCTCAAATCTGAATTTCGAAAATTCAACAATTTTGCAAACGGGTGGGCTTTGGTTGGGCGCAATTTCAACCAGGTCTTGCTCTAATTCTTTAGCAAATCCGATGGCCTCTGCAATGGTGTACACGCCATTTCTGCTTTCAGGTTCCAATCCCACGAGTCGCACCTCTGGTGCTGTGATTTCTCCATTTATCCGCCAAGGATAGGTGGGCTTTCTGCCCTGCATGGGCCTTCTGTTTCTGTTGGGTACGATAATATTCTCCTTTTTAAACCAGTTTTAACGACTTTTTTTCTTCTAAACGGAAATACTCGATAAAAGCCGAAAGGGCCATCGAACCAATATCTCCTTCATGTTGCTTGCGTAGGGAAACCGCCTGCTCTGCATGTTCTTTTTCGCCTACAATTAACATGTAGGGCACTTTTGATACTTCTGCATCGCGTATTTTTCTGCCAATTTTTTCTGAGCGGTCATCAATAAAGGCACGAATATCAGAATTTTTCAGCGTTCCTAAAAGTTCATTTGCATACTCGTTGAATCTATCGGAGATCGGGAGGATAGCAACCTGGTCAATAGCCAGCCATAAAGGTAGCCTTCCACCAGTGTGTTCGAGTAAAACGGCAACGAAACGCTCCATAGAACCGAAGGGGGCCCGGTGAATCATAACCGGCCTATGGGGCTGGTTATCTGCGCCATTGTATTCCAATTCAAAGCGCTCAGGTAGCTGATAATCAACCTGTATGGTTCCTAATTGCCATTTACGGCCGAGTGCGTCGCGAATCATGAAATCGAGTTTGGGCCCGTAAAAAGCGGCCTCGCCCAAGACAGTAACGGTCTTTAAGCCCTTTTCGGCAGCCGCCTCAACAATGGCTTGCTCCGCCAAATTCCACTCTGCATCCTCCCCAAAATATTTTTCTTTTTTTTCTGGATCCCGCAAAGAAATTTGGGCCATGTAATCGTCAAAACCTAAAGTCTCAAAAATATAAAGCACCAAATCGATTACTTTTTTAAACTCGTCTTTTACCTGATCGGGGCGGCAGAAAAGGTGTGCATCGTCTTGGGTAAATCCCCTAACCCGTAGCAAGCCATGCAACTCACCATGTTGCTCGTATCGGTAAACGGTTCCGAATTCGGCAAAGCGAATGGGTAAATCTTTGTAAGAACGTGGCTTTGCCTTATAAATCTCGCAGTGATGCGGACAATTCATCGGTTTCAACAAATACTCTTCGCCCTCATGTGGGGTATGAATGGGTTGAAAAGAATCTTTTCCATATTTCTCCCAGTGGCCAGAGGTAATGTACAAATCCTTTTTTCCGATATGGGGGGTGATTACCGGTTCATATCCACTTTCTAGTTGTTTATCTTTCAAAAATTGCTCGAGGCGTGCCCGCAATCGAGCGCCTTTCGGCAACCAAAGCGGTAAACCCATCCCGACTTTTTCACTAAAAGTGAAGAGCTCCAATTCCTTGCCCAACTTGCGGTGATCACGCTTTTTGGCCTCTTCGAGCATTAAAAGGTAATCGTCTAGTTCTTTCTTTTTAGGAAATGAAATCGCATATATGCGGGTCAATTGTTCGCGCTTTTCATCTCCACGCCAATAGGCACCTGCGGTATTTAAAATCTTAATCGCTTTTATAATTTTGGAATCAGAAACGTGAGGGCCTTTACATAAATCAACGAAGTTGCCACTATAATAAAAGGTAATATCTCCATCGTTTAGCCCTTCAATCAACTCAACTTTATATTTATTGGGGCTTTCTTTTGAATAAAAATCGAGCGCCTGTTGCTTGGTCATATTTTCGCGACGAAAGACCTCACCTGAGGAACTTAATTCCAAAAATTTATCTTCAATCCGTTTAAAGTCATCGCTGGAAAAATGAGTGCCTTGAAAATCGATGTCGTAATAGAATCCATTCTCAATCGGCGGGCCAATGGCAAGTGCAACCTTGGGATAAAAAAACTGAATCGCTTCAGCTAAAATATGCGCCGAAGAGTGCCAGAAGGTCATTTTTCCATCGGGATGGTCCCATGTCAGGAATTCAACTTTAGCATCTGTTTCAATTGAACGTACCATCTCGGTAATTTGACCATTCACACGAGCGGAAATGCAATTTCTTGCCAATCCCTCAGAAATGCTTTTGGCCACATCCAGTGAAGAAGTGCCTTTAGGATATTCCCGTTCTTTGCCGTCGGGAAAAGTAATCTTTATCTGCGCTGACATTTTAAAATTTTCAGGGCCAAAAATACAATTAAATAGGATTGTAAATGGATTTCAGCGGCATAATTGACAGATTTCATGGGCATTTTTAAAAAACACTTAGGTTTCGCGTGTTTTCCCTTAGGCTTTTACATTATTTTCTGATTTACCGCGAGATTTATAAAAAGGATAAAAGAAAACAATTTGGAGGGCAGAAAAAACTATTCCTAAATTTGGGCCCCTTCGTAGAAGGTGGGTTGATTAGGATTAGGATTTCGTTATGATTGAAGTAAAAACAGCGCAAAGCCTTGCAAAAGGCGAGGACAAGGTTTTTAACCTTTTGCAAAGCATGGGGCATGAACAGGTTGTGTTTTGCAATGACACGGCTACAGGCCTAAGGGCAATAATTGGCATTCACAATACAACCTTGGGCCCGGCACTCGGCGGTACCCGTATGTGGGAATATGCATCTGATATGGATGCAATGTTAGATGTATTGAGATTGTCGAGAGGTATGACTTTTAAGGCGGCGATTTCCGGGTTAAATCTGGGCGGAGGCAAAGCCGTAATCATGGGTAATGCGCGCAGCGGAATGAAAACTGAAGCGTACATGCGCCGTTTCGGAAAGTTTGTCGATAACCTGGGCGGTAAATACATCACGGCTGAAGATGTAGGCACCTCAACCAAAGACATGGAATACATTCGCATGGAAACCGAACATGTTACGGGCATTCCCGAAAGCATGGGTGGATCAGGTGACCCTTCACCAGTTACTGCTTACGGTGCCTATTTGGCGATGAAAGCTTCCATGAAAAAACTCACCGGAAATGACAGCCTGAATGGAAAAAAGGTAGTTGTGCAGGGAATTGGAAACGTAGGCATTACCTTGGTTGAGCATCTTACCAATGAAGGCGCAAAGGTGTTTGTTTATGATATTTATCCTGACCGTTTAGAATCGGCAGTAAAGGATTATAAGGCGACCGTTATTAGCGAAGACGAGGTTTATTCAATGGATTGCGATGTGTATTCACCCAATGCATTAGGCGCAACGGTGAATGAACATACAATTCCTCAATTGAAGTGCGCCATTATTTGTGGTGCAGCTAATAACCAATTAAAGGATGAAAAAGCCGATGCAAATCGGTTAGTAGATAAGGGCATTTTATATGCCCCCGATTTTGCGGCTAATGCCGGCGGTTTGATCAATGTTTATACAGAATTAGAAGGGTATGACCGCGACCGCGCCCTGGCAAAAGCAGAGGGAATTTATCAGAC
>JAYSVQ010000352.1:0-1605 GCA_043718485.1 Bacteroidota bacterium | reverse complement strand
GCATTTTCCCGGAATCGGCAAGAATTACTTTCTCGTTTTTCTGCCCTTGGGTATGGTCATAAATCATAACCTTATAGATCATGTTGCCATCTTCTCCTTTATCTCCAACCCGAATGGCGTACCCGTCAATCCCATTAAAAAAATGGCCTGCCCTTAATTGCAGCGCGGGTTTTGATTCTTGAATATCATGAAGAAGGGAATACAATTTCAGGTTTGCTTTAGGCATTACTTCAGCAGAAAAATAAAGCGAAAAGCCTGTAACCATCAAAACGGCAATTCCCATTGGCATCAACACCCTAAACAAGGAAATACCCGAAGAGCGCACTGCAGCCAATTCATAATTTTCCCCCATGCTTCCCAGGGTCATAAGGGAAGCGATTAAAACAGAAAGCGGAAGCGCCAATACAACCAATTGAGGTGAGGCATAAGCAAAAACCTGGAAAATAACCCAAGCGCCTAAACCTTTTCCAACAAAATAATCCTTATACGTACTGATAAATTGAAGTTCCAAAATCAGCATAACCACAAAAAAGCTGGTTAGAAATGGACGGGTAAAGGATCGTAATATGAAAATATGTAACTTCTTCACTTGCTACTAAAAAAAAACCCGATACCCAAAAACACCTTCAATTCACCCAAAGATAAAGAATTGGAGCGAAAATTAAGGATTCAACAAGAAAGAATCGGCGTCTTTCCAAACCGGGAATTTATCCCGATACTCCATTAGCTTTTCATAGTCCAAACTTGCCTTAATTATGCCTTCGCCTGAAATTGAGTTAGAAATGGCCTCGCCCAAAGGATTAAACACCGCAGAATCCCCTGAATAGGAAATTTCTTTGCCGTCAACACCGACCCGATTTAGGCCTGCAACATAAGATTGATTTTCAATTGCCCGAGCCGGAAGCAAGGCTCGCCAATGCGCAGACCTGCGTTCTGGCCAATTCGCAATATAAACGACAAGGTCATATTTCTCATTTTCGGTGTTTCGGCTGAAAACCGGAAATCTTAAATCATAACAAATCTGCAACAAAACTTTCCAGCCCCATAAATCAACAATCACTTTTTTCTCCCCTGCTTCATAAAAACGTTGCTCATCTGCCATTCTAAATAAATGACGTTTATCATAACAATACAATTCACCTAATGGCCCTGCCAAAACAAATCGATTAAAGTATTTTTTTTCTTCAGAAATAACTAAGCTACCTCCAACCCATGATTTTTTTTGGGAGGCACTCGTTTTTAGAAATTTAATTGCCGGTCCATCCATGAATTGAGAAACCTTTTCAGGGTTCATCGTAAAACCAGAAGTAAACATTTCGGGTAAAAGTATCAAACCAGAATCCTCACAATCATCCATCTTTTTTTCAAAAAGCTTTAGATTTTGTGCGGGGTTTTCCCAAACAAGTTCGGATTGTAATAGGCTAAGTTTTAATGCTTCCAATTTTTACTTTGATTGAAAGTAAAGATAATAAAAACAGCATGAGAAAAGATAATGCTCGATTTTACTATTGCTATACCAAATTATTACCTTTGGGTTATGGTAAAGGTTGATAAAAACCAAAAGGTCCATTTTGAATATACAGCGACTAGAAAACTAATTCGAAG